>CALXCD010000026.1 GCA_944386715.1 uncultured Clostridia bacterium | reverse complement strand
CTTACAATAATAGTTAGTGTAATATTAAATTCCATTATTATATATTATAAATGGAAATTACTTTTTCAATTTACAGTTACGTTTTTTTCTAAAAAAACATAGTAAAAAACTATACAAATTGCTAAAATAGTTATATAATGTAAAAAAATTAGAAACAAGACTTTGTTTCTAAAAATATAAAATTTGACATAAGTTATCTATCATAAAAAACAGATAATTTATATCGAAGGGATGATAAAAAATGGAATTGAAAAAAATGCTAGTTGGTCTAGAAGGACTAAAAGTAAAAGGAAACTTGGAAATAGAAATAGAAGGGTTAGAAAGTAATTCAAAAAATGTAAAAAAAGGATATTTGTTTGTAGCTATCAAAGGATTTTCCACAGATGGTCATCAATATGTGGAAAGTGCTATTGAAAATGGTGCTACAGCCATCATGATAGAAGAAGGATGTGACCTAAAAAATTTAAAAATACCAGAAGATATTACAGTCATTATGGCAAAAAATACAAGAGAAGGATTAGCCATAACAGCTAGTAACTTTTATGGAAATCCATCTAGAAAATTCAAACTAATTGGTGTAACAGGAACAAAAGGAAAAACAACAACTACTTTTATGATAAAAGAAATATTAGAAAAAGCAGGAAAAAAAGTAGGATTAGTAGGAACCATTGCAACCTATATCAATGGTAAAAAAATAAAAGATAGTGACAGAACAACACCAGAAAGCTTAGAATTGCAACAACTATTTAGTCAAATGGTAGAAGCAGGGGTAGAGGCAGTAGTGATGGAGGTATCTTCTCAAAGTTTAAAATTACATCGTGTAGATGGATGTGAATTTGATATCGTATTATTTACCAACTTTTCAGAAGACCATATCAGTCCAAAAGAACATCCAGATATGGAAGATTATTTCCAATCTAAATTAAAACTATTCCATATGTGCAAAACAGGAATTGTTAATACAGATGATTTGTATGGTGCTAAGATTCCAGATTTATTTCCAGATAATAATATCACAACTTATGGAATCGATAATTATGCAAATGTACTTGCAAAAGATATTACTATCACAAATTCTTATGTAGATTTTAAAGTAAAAATAACAGATAGAAATGAAAGAGTAAAAACAGGAATACCAGGAAGGTTTAGTGTATATAATTCACTAGCTGCTATTTGTGTGGCACAAAAATTTGCAATTTCACCAGAAGTCATAAAAGAGGCATTATTAGAAGTAAGAGTGCCAGGAAGGTCAGAACTTGTGAATAATAAATTAGAATTACCAATTATGATTGATTATGCACATTCACCAGAAAGCTTACAAAATATATTACAAGCAGTAAAAAGTTATACAAGAGGAAAAGTGATTAGTGTATTTGGCTGTGGAGGAGATAGAGATAGTGGAAAAAGACCAATTATGGGTGAAATATCAGGAAGAATAGCAGACTTTACTTTTATCACATCAGATAATCCAAGAACAGAAGACCCAGAAAAAATAGTAGAACAAATTGAAGAAGGAATGAAAAAGACAAAAGGAAATTACAAAGTAGTGGTAGATAGAGTAGAAGCAATAAAACAAGCCATTCAAATGGCAACCAAAAGAGATATTATAGTGCTAGCAGGAAAAGGGCATGAACCATATCAAGAAATAAATGGAGTAAAGCATCCATTTGATGAAAGAATTATTGTAAATGAATTAATAGAAGAAATCGAAAAAAATAAAAAGAAAAAATAAAAAATGACACAAGAGAAAGGTTTGGTAACATTGAGATTAGAAACAAGTATACTACTAGTATCATTTTTGATAGCAATTGTTTTAGGAATTATTATAATACCAATATTAAGAAAATTGAAAGTGGGACAAATCGAAAGAGATGATGGACCAAAATCACATTTAAAAAAACAAGGAACTCCAACTATGGGAGGAATCATAATTATCATTACCATGATTTTAGTAATGACAGGAACATACCTTTATTTTACTTGGAATAACCAAAATGATTTAGCAAATAAATTATTGCCAATGTTGATTTTAACAATAGGATTTGGAATGATTGGATTTATCGACGATTTTAAAAAACTAGTATTAAAAAATACAGAAGGATTAAAACCAAAATACAAAATGTTAGGACTATTAATCATATCTGTCATCTATGTTTTATATTTAATAGAAGGACTACAATTAGGAACCCGGAACTTATATCCCTATTTTAAAAACCTATATAGAATTACCAATATATATCTATATTCCATTTGCCATTTTTGTTTTATTAGCAACCACAAATGCAGTAAACCTAACAGATGGAATAGATGGATTATCTTCTAGTGTAAGTAGTATTATCATTACCTGTTTAACAGTAATAGGAATTTTATGGGGTGTACCAGAAGTATCCGTATTTGGAAGTATGGCAATAGGTGCAGTACTTGGATTTTTAATGTTTAATCTACATCCTGCTAAAGTATTTATGGGAGATACAGGTTCCTTACTATTAGGTGGAGTTATCTCCGCTTTAGCACTATATCTAAAAATACCTTTATTATTGATAGTAATAGCATTAATACCAGTATTAGAAACATTATCTGTTATGCTACAAGTAGCATACTATAAAAAAACAGGAAATAGAATTTTTAAAATGGCACCATTACATCACCATTTTGAACTTTCTGGCTGGAAAGAAAGTAAAGTTGTTATCATATTTAGTGCTATTACCTTAATACTATGTATTATAGGATTAAAAATCATTTAAGGTTTATAGGTAAAACCATAAAACCTAAATTTGTACAAAAGGAAGAAAAAAATGGCGGTAAAAAAGAAGAAAGAGAAAAGTTTTTCTAGTTTCTTAAACAATCCAATTGATTTTACATTAGTCATTACCATACTACTATTACTATCCTTAGGATTAGTGATGCTATTATCAGCAAGTTCTCCTTCTGCATTATCAGAAAGTGGAAATAGTTATTCGTATTTTTCAAAACAATTAATATTTGCAGTATTAGGATTAATTGCAATGATGTTTATATCAAAAATAGACTACCGATTTTATCAAAAATTTTATAAACATGCATGGTGGATATCTCTTTTACTATTGGCATTAGTGCTAATAGCAGGAAGAACCATCAATGGAGCAAAAAGATGGATTTATGTAACAGAAACATTATCTATTCAACCATCAGAATTGGTAAAAATCCTAATGATTATTTTTTATGCAGGAATACTTGTAAAAAATAGAGACGAATTAGGATTATTTGGAAAAGGATTTTTAAAACATGTATGTATGTTAATACCTATTATAGGGCTATTATTACTAGAGCCACACTTTAGTGCCTCTATTGTCATCATTGGAATTTGTAGCATCATGATGATAATAGCAGGATGTAAATTTTGGCACTTCTTAGTCGCAGGAGGAAGTGTTGGAATACCAGGAGCAATTGCATTAATTGTATTAGAACCTTATCGATTACAGAGAGTAACTACCTTTTTAGACCCATGGAAAGATGCAGCTGATGAAGGATGGCAAGTAATTCAAAGTTTATATGCCATTGGTTCAGGAGGACTATTTGGGGCAGGACTAGGAGAAAGTAAGCAAAAATACTTATACATCCCAGAACCACATAATGACTTTATTTTCTCTATCTTAGGGGAAGAATTAGGATTTATTGGATGTGCCGTTGTATTAATCTTATTTGCTATCTTTATCTGGAGAGGAGTATTAATTGCCATGAAAGCACCAGATATGTTTGGAAGCTTACTAGCAATTGGAATTACTGCACTAGTAGGAATTCAAGTTATTATCAATGTGGCAGTTGTAACGTCTTCTATGCCAGCAACAGGAATGCCATTACCATTCTTTAGTTACCGGCGGAACGGCCTTATTCATTTTGCTGTGTGAGATGGGAATATTGTTAAATATATCAAGAGCAAGTGCCAAGAAAGGATGAAAAACATGAAAGTAATTATTGCAGCAGCTGGAACAGCTGGGCATATCAATCCAGGGATTGCTATTGCCAATAAAATAAAACAAGAAGAAAAAGATTCTAAAATTATTTTCATTGGAACAACAAGAGGATTAGAAAATGATTTGGTTCCGAGAGCAGGATATGAATTAAAAACAATTGAAGCCTATGGGCTAAGTAAAAAAATTTCACTTGACAATATGAAAAAAATGATAAAAACCTTGCAAGGATTTGAGCAAGCAAGAAAAATAGTAAAAGAATTTAAACCTGATATCGTCATCGGAACAGGGGGGTATATTTGTGGAGCAGTACTTTCAGCAGCACAAAAAGAAAAAATCCCTACTCTATTGCATGAAAGTAATGCTTTCCCAGGAAAAGCAATTAAGATGTTAGCTAAGAAAACAGATACCATCTTAGTTTCTTTCAAAGATGCTATTCCAAGAATCAAAAATGGAAAAAACATTGTTTATACAGGAACGCCAGTCAAAATTAAGAAAAAAGAATATAGTATTAATGAAAAAACAAAAATCATAAAAGATTTAGGACTAAGTGGCACAAAACCAATTGTCTTAATATTTGGAGGAAGTCAAGGCGCGAAAAAAATTAATGAAGCAGTGATTCAAATTTTAAAAAATAAAGCCAATAAAAATTACCAGATGGTATGGGCAACAGGTCCAAAGCAATATGATGATATAAAAGAAGAATTAGAAAACAGTCATATACATATAGCTAGAATAGAAAATGTAAAAATAATGCCTTACATATATAATATGGAAGAAGTCATGAATGTAGTAGATGTCATTGTATCCAGAAGTGGTGCAATGACAATTACAGAAATTTCTAACCTAGGAAAGCCATCTATTCTAATTCCATTACCAAATGTTAGCCACAATCATCAATTATACAATGCACAAGTATTAGAAAAAGAAAATGCAGCCAAAATCATATTAAATAATGAATTAGAAGGAAGTATTCTAAATAATGCAATAGAAGAAATAGTAACAAATCCAAAAAAATGTGAAGAAATGGGAAAAAATGCATTCAATGTAGCAACACAAAATGTAGAAGAAAAGATTTATCAAGAAATCAGTAAATTAGTAAAAAATAATACCCAAAAAGGATGAAAAAAGATGTTTAAAAATATACAATTTAAAATTATTTTAGTATTTTTTATCATAGGAATATTAATTATCAGTGGATTAGGAATATTTTTTCTAAATGCTACCAATACTTTAGAAATGCGGGATTGAAAATGGACAAGTAGAAAATCTAGAGCAAGTTGGGCAGAATATCAATCAAATACATATTAACACCACCACCACATTAGTGATAGCAGGAGTATTGTATGCAATTGTGGGAATTATCATTGCAATTGTCTTATCCAGATTTGTCATATATCCCATCAACAAATTAATAGAAAGTGCTGAAAAAATAACAGAAGAAGATAAAAAAGCTGCGAAAAACAAAAAATCAAACAAAAAAGGAAATTTAGAAAGTGTCTTTGGGATGATGACAACAGAATTAAAACAAAAACTAAGTGAAGTATCTACCCAAAAAAATCAAATAGAAACAATTCTTTTGCATATGACAGAAGGAATCATTGCATTTAATCGTGAAGGAGAAATTATTCTGATTAATCCAGCAGCCAAAAAATCTCTAAGTATTAGACCAGAAGATAATACCTTTGATGATATTTTTCAGAAATTCAATTTAGATATCAATATGGAAAAAGTAATTTATTTAGAAAACTGGACTTCAACAGAACAAAGGATTCAAGTAGAAGATAGATATGTCAATGTATACTTTGCACCATTTAAAAATGAAAATGATAGTCCAGATGGAGTAATTGCAGTTATCCAAGATATTACACAATATGTAAAATTAGATAATATGCAAAAAGAGTTTGTAGCAGATGTATCACATGAATTAAAAACACCAATTACTTCTATCATGGGATATGCAGATACTCTATTAGAAGGAGATTATGACAAAGAAACACAAGAAAAATTCTTAAATGTTATTGCAACAGAAGCTAGAAGAATGGCTAAATTAGTAACAGACTTATTAACATTATCTCGTTATGATAGTAATAAGAAAAAAACACAAAAAGAACCTTTTGATTTAGGAGAGTTAGTAAAAAAATGCCAAGATAAACTAGCTATCGAAATTAAGAAAAAAAATCATACCGTAAATTGTTTTGTAACAGCAGATGTACCACCAGTACTTGCAGACAAAGATGATATTGAAAGAGTAGTATTAAATATTTTGACTAATAGTATTAAATATACAAAAAGTGGTGGAGAGATTAAAATCTATGTGGGATTTGTATATAATGATGCTTATATCAAAGTATTTGATAATGGAATTGGTATCCCAGAGGAAGATTTAAGCAGGATTTTTGAAAGATTTTATCGAGTGGATAAAGCACGTACGAGAGAAATGGGAGGTACAGGATTAGGGCTTTCTATTGCGAAAGAAATCTTAGATAAAAATGGTGGAAGTATTGATATTAAAAGTGTTGTAGGTCAAGGTACAGAAGTGGTTATTAGAATTCCAACAAAACAATAATAATATAAAAAAGTATATTATTTTTTTAAACACCACAAGCAAGGATAATAAGCCCCTTAATTAATAAAACCTTATCATTCCATTCAATAAGAATTTGTAAATATGCAACATGAGCCTCTTTCACTTAGCTCCTCAAAATTCTATATTTCATTACGCATAAATTTCGAATATGATAGGAGAAAAATTAGAAAATCTTAAATTATTTTATGGAAAGAGTTCAGGTTTAACCTGGAAGGGTGCCATAAAATAATTTTAGATTTTCTTAATTTTCGTATTGAACTGAGGAATTTATAAGGAATTAAATATAGAATTTTTCGTGCGTGAACATCCCTCATGTTGCATATAACAAATTCTATATTTCATTTCAATCTAACGGTTTTATTAATTAAGGGGCTTATTATCCTTGCTAGTGGCTCTTGGAAAAATAAGAAACTTCATTTATTTTTCTATTTTTCATTGATATAAAAAGGATTTTAATGTATAATAGGAAAGGAAATTAAAAACCAAAAGAAAAAGGAGAGAGCAAATTGAATCCAAAAGTAAAAGAAGCATTAGAATGGGTATATTGTATTATTATAGCAGTAGTGTTAGCACTACTTTTTAGATATTATGTAGGAACACCAACCATTGTACAACAAGTATCTATGTATCCAACCTTAGAACAAAATCAAAGATTATGGTTAAATAGATGGACGAGAACAACAAAGAAAATGCCAGAAAGAGGGCAAATTATCACATTTGAAGCACCAAGTAAAAAAAGTTATTCAGAATCAGAAATAGATAATGGAAATCCAGTTGCAAGATATGAAAATGAACCAACCAATATTTTTTCCAAATTCACCTATTATGTGTTAGAAATGGGAAAAGATAGTTATATCAAAAGAACAATTGCACTTCCAGGAGAACATGTAGAAATCAAAGAAGGAAAAGTATTTATTAATGGAGAAGAACTAGAGGAACCATATTTACAACCAGGAATTGTAACAGATGTATCAGGAGTAGGATTTTCAGATTTTGTAGTACCAGAGAATTGTGTATTTGCAATGGGAGATAATAGAAACCATAGCACAGATTGTAGAGCATTTGGATGTATTCCATTAGAGCGAATAGAAAGTACAGTTGCTATTAGATTTTGGCCATTGGATAAATGGGGAGAAGTAGATTAGAAAATGTTTGAACATATACTAGGAAATGAAAAAATAAAAAATATATTACAAGAATCTATTAAGCAAGAACATACATCACATAGCTATCTTTTTATAGGAATAGAAGGAATAGGAAAACAAATGATAGCAAAAGAATTTGCTAAAATTTTGTTATGTTTTGAAAAAGGAAATTGTAACAATAGTTGTAAATCTTGTGTGGAGTTTATAAGTGATAATCATCCAGATTTTCTTTTGATAGAGCCAGAAGGAAATGCCATAAAAATAGAGCAAATTAGACAACTACAAAAAAGAATACAAGAAAAGCCTATCATCTCTAAGAAGAAAGTATATATCATAAATGACGCAGATAAAATGACAAAAGAAGCACAAAATTGTTTATTAAAAACATTAGAAGAGCCGCCAGAATTCAGTACCATCATTTTAATAGGAGCTAATGAAAATGCATTTTTAAGTACCATTAAATCTAGATGCATGATACTACATTTTCAAAAAATAGAGGACAAAGAAATAAAACATTATTTAGAAAGTAATCTAGGACAAACAAATATTACAGAAAATATGTTAAACATATTTCAAGGTAGCATTGGAAAAGCAATACAATTAAAAGATAAACAAGAATTGTATATGCAAATAGAAGAAATCATAGAAAATTTAAACACGAGAGATTTGATAGATGTCATTAATTCCTCAGAAATAATATATCAATCTAAAGAAGAAATAATGGAAATACTAGAATACATAAATGTTATTTTAATACAAAAAGCAAAAACAAATATGGCATTTACAAATTGTATTTCTATTGTAGAAGAAACCAAGAAAAGAATACAACAAAATGCAAATTTTGATATGTGTATAGATTATTTGTTATTTAATATGTGGGAGGAAATAAATTGAAAAATATAGTAGGAGTAAGATTTAAAAAACTGGGTAAAATATATTTTTTTAATCCAAAAGGCTTACATGTCAGAAAAGGAGATAAAGTCATTGTAGAAACTGCACAAGGGGAAGAATACGGAGAAGTAATGATTCCTAATAGATTTGTAGAAGATGATAAAATAGTAGCTCCTTTAAAAAAAGTAATCAGAATAGCGAATGGAAAAGACCATAGACATTTTGAAGAATGTAGAAAAATAGAAAAAGAAGCATTTCAAGTATGTTTGAAAAAAATAAAAGAACATAAATTAGATATGACTCTTACAGATGTAGAATATAAATTTGATAATAGCAAAATTTTATTTTACTTCACAGCAGATGGAAGAATTGACTTTAGAGAATTAGTAAAAGACTTAGCAGCCATCTATAAGACGAGAATAGAATTAAGACAAATAGGGGTAAGAGATGAAGTAAAAAGAATAGGTGGAAATGGAGTTTGTGGTAGAGAATTATGTTGTTGTTCTTTTTTAAGTAATTTTGAGGCAGTATCTATCAAAATGGCAAAAGAGCAAAATATATCTTTAAACCCTTCCAAAATATCAGGTAATTGTGGAAGACTAATGTGTTGCTTAAAATATGAAAGCAATGTTTATGAAGAAAAACTTAAAAAATTACCTAATATAGGAGCTATTGTCAAGACAGAAGACGGAGAAGGAGAAGTAGATTCTATCGAGATATTAAAAGAAAGAGTAAGAGTTAAAATGAAAGACGGAGATGAATATTTTTATAAAAAATATGATGCAAAAGATATCAAAATTATTAAAGATGCAGTAACACAAAATATAGATGAAGAAGAAATAGAACATCAAAAAGAACTAGAAGAATTAGAAAAATTAGAAAAATTAGATGAACAACTTGAAGGAGGTGAATAAAATGGCATATAAAATTACAGATAAATGTATTTCTTGTGGAGCTTGTGCAGCAGAATGCCCAGTTGGATGTATTTCACAAGGAGATACAAAATTCGAAATTGACCAAAACGCATGCATTTCTTGTGGTACTTGTGCAGGAGTTTGTCCAGTAGAGGCTCCAGAAGAAGCATAAGTTAAAATAAAAAGGAATATAAAAGGTTACTATATTAAAGTATAGCAACCTTTTTAATTTGTTTAAACTAAAAAATGATAGAATTTATAACATAAATTCACATATTAAAGCAAATAATAATATAATAATATTGACAAACGTAATACTTTGTAGTACAATGGTGTCAGAAGGGAGAGGATAGAAATGACCATTTCAGTAAGATTAAATGATAAAGATGCAGAATTAATAAGAGTTTATGCTGATATGAACAATATTTCTTTATCTGATTTAGTAAGAAATGCAGTATTAGAAAAAATTGAAGATGAATATGATTTAGAATGCTATCATAAAGCGATGGAAGAATATAAGAAAAACCCAAAAACATATACAATGGAAGAAGTAAAAAAGGAGTTGGGGTTATAGTGCAGTATAAAATAGTATTTACAGATAGAGCAAAGAAACAGTTAAAAAAGTTAGATAAATATACATCAGCATTAATAATTGGATGGTTAGAAAAAAATATAGAAGGATGCGAAAATCCAAGAATACACGGAAAAGGCTTAGTAGAAAACAAGTCAGGACAATGGAGATATCGTATAGGGGATTACAGAATTATATGTGAGATACAAGATACTGAAATAATAGTTTTAGTATTAGAGATTGGACATAGAAGAGAAATATATAAATAAAAGCTTAGAAAAAATCTAAGCTTTCATTTATATATTAATTAAAATTCACAATTCTTAGGTGTTCTAGGGAAAGGAATCACATCACGAATATTTTGCATACCAGTTAAATACATAATAGCCCTTTCAAATCCTAGACCAAAACCAGCATGTTCACAACTACCATATTTTCTCAAATCTAAATACCAGTTATAACTATCAAGTGGCATTTGTAATTCTTCCATTCTAGTTTTTAGTTTCGTATAATCTTCTTCTCTTTGACTACCACCAATAATTTCCCCAATTCCTGGAACTAAAAGGTCAGCAGCTGCAACTGTTTTTCCATCTGGATTTTGTTTCATATAAAAAGCTTTAATATCTTTTGGATAATCTGTAACAAAAACAGGTTTTTTAAAAATTTCTTCACATAAATATCTTTCATGTTCTGTTTGTAAATCTACGCCCCAAGAAACTTTATATTGAAATTTATCATTTGCCTTTTCTAGTTCTTTCACAGCATCTGTATAAGAAATCCTAGCAAATTTAGAATGTACTACATTTTGCAATCTTGCTTCTAAAGTTTTATCAATAAATTGATAGAAGAAATTCATTTCCTCTGGGCAATGCTCCATCACATAAGAGAAAATATATTGAATCATATCTTCTGCCAAATTCATATCATCTTCTAATGTTGCAAAACAAATTTCAGGCTCAATCATCCAGAATTCAGCAGCATGTTTTACAGTATTAGAATTTTCTGCTCTGAAGGTAGGACCGAAAGTATATACCTTTCCAAAAGCTTGTGCATAAGTTTCAGCATTTAATTGTCCACTAACTGTCAAATGAGCTGGTTTTCCAAAAAAGTCTTGTGAAAAATCAACATTTCCATCTTCTGTTTTCGGAATATTTTGCAAATCAAAAGAATTTACATTAAACATTTCACCAGCACCTTCGGCATCACTAGAAGTCAAAATAGGAGTATGCACATACACAAATCCCCTTTCTTGAAAAAAGCGATGAATCGCATAAGATAAAACACTTCTTACACGAAATACAGCTTGGAAAGTATTTGTTCTTGGACGAAGATGAGAGATGGTTCTTAAATATTCAAAAGAATGTCTTTTCTTTTGAAGAGGATAATCACTATCACTCTTAGATAATATGGTAATCTCTTGTGCTTGGATTTCAAAAGGTTGTTTTGCATTTTCTGTGATAATAAGTTTGCCAGTAACTTTGATAGAAGAACTAATAGGTAATTTACAAAGTTCTGCAAAATTAGTCAAGCTATCAGTAAAAACAACTTGCACATTTTTAAAAAAAGTACCATCATTTAATTCCATAAACCCAAAAGTTTTAGAATCACGAACAGTTTTTACCCATCCATTTAAAGTAATAATAGTATTTTCATAATTTTTTGTATCTTGATATAATTCTTTAATTGTTAATTTTTCCATTTTCTTTATTAACTCCTTTTCTTTCTTTATTCTTAGTAGGAATTAAAAACAATGCTCCTACAATAATTGGTAAATAAAATGTATACATTCTCCAAAATAAAATAGAGATATTAATAGTTCCTTCTTTAAAGATTGAACTAAATAATAGCAAAAATCCACCTTCTGCACCTAATCCAGAACCTGGCGTTGGAATGAATGTCATCAGTAAAAGTAAAAAGGCTTGAACAGGAACAATTTGCCAAAAACTAATACCAACATTTCCAAAAGCTCTATATACCATATAGGTGATAGAATAATAAGATAAGCTTTGTACGACAGCTGCTAAAAACATCATTAGAACCATCTTTTTTTGGTCTTTCATAAAAAGAAATTGCATTCTAAAGTTATCAATACTCTTATCTAATTTTTCTAAAGTATGGTCGGGATGTTTTAATATTTTAATTTTTCCTAAAAAGCGAATAATAGGAGTTGTAAAAATCGTAATAGCACGTTTTTTAACACCAGCAATAATAACTAAAATAATAGCTAAAATATTAATTCCAAAACCAACAATAGCCAGCCATACAAAATTTTGCATCAAATTAGCAAAAAAATCAAATTCAAATAAAATAACAATAAGTGTAGTAACAACTAATGCTATTTGCGTAATAATAAACTTCATTGCCATGGCAGATAAAGAATCACTTACTCTTTTTCCTGTTTTGGTTAGTTCATAGGCCTGCATAGGCTGACCACCAGAAGAAAAGGGTGTAATATTATTAAACAATTGCCCTATCATAGCAACTTTTATGGAATTGGTAATAGGTTGATTAGGATACATTTTTTTGAGAGGAAAATGTAAAGTAAGAGTTTCACATATCCAATAAATAAGTAAACAACCAAGACCACCTAAAACCCAAATATAATCAGCTTGTTGTAAAACAGAAATAATATTATCTATTCCATCTACACAAATCATATAAATAAACAAACCAATAAAAATAACAATGATAAGCAAAAAATTAAAAAGTGTTAATTTCTTATTAGCCGGTTTTATTTCTTGCTCTATGTTATCAGAAGTATTTTTGATAGATTGCTTTTCTTCTTCCAAAATAACCTCCTAAAATGTATGTTATCTAGTATATCTGTTATATCTTAATTTATGCAAAAAGTCAATAAAAATCAAGCAAAACAAGCTGAAAAATTAGAAGATAACGAATTTCTAAACCTAAAGTAAAAAAGGAATGAAGAGAGTAATTAAGCTCCTCATTCCTTTTTTCTATTCTTCCGTTTTTCTATTTGTAATCTCTTCCAAATCTAAAAGTTCTTGCCATCTATTATCCACTTCTTTTTGGAATTCTTCAATCATCCATTCATTACCAGGTTTAAACATATGTTTAAATCTCTTTTGAGGTTTCAAAAATTCTTCAACAGGTAACTTTTTAGCTGGTTTATAAGTAATATGATAAACACCATTTACTACTTCATATAAAGGCCAATAACAAGTTTCCACAGCCAATTTATTAATTTGCATTAACATATCTGTTGGATAACCCCAACCTCTAGGGCATGGAGCAAGTACATTTAAAAATGTTGGACCTTCTGTATAAATAGCTTTTTCAGCTTTTTCATATAAATCTTTAAAATTCATATACCCAATGGTTTGTGCAACATAAGGAATATGATGACCAGCCATAATTTTAGCTAAATCTTTTCTAGATTGCATTTTTCCAGGAATAACAGTACCAGCAGGAGACGTTGTTGTATCTGCAAATTTAGGAGTTGCAGAAGAACGTTGTATACCAGTATTCATATAAGCTCCATTATCATAACATACATAAACCATATCATGTCCACGTTCCATTGCTCCTGATAAACTTTGAAGACCGATATCATAAGTACCACCATCACCACCAAAAGCAATGAACTTTGTTGTATTATCTATTTTTCCTTGTCTTTTCATAGATTGATAAGCAGCTTCTGCACCTGATAAAGTAGCACCAGCACATTCAAATGCTGTATGGATAAAAGAATCTGTCCAAGCTGTATAAGGATAAATAAAAGTAGAAACTTCCATACAACCAGTAGCAGTAGCAACAACTGCATGGTCATCTTCTTTTAAAGCTCTCATAATATGTCTTGCAACAGGTGGTGCACCACAACCTGCACACATTCTATGACCTGATGTGAATCTAGATGGTTTATTTGCCACAATTTCTTTTAAATTATATGCCATTATTGATTCCCTCCTTTTCTTAATCCCAAATAACGATAAGGGTTATCTATTTTTCCTGTGTTAACAATTTCTAATAAATCTTGGAATACAGATTCAATATCATCAGATTTGGTATCTCGACCACCAAGACCGTAAACATAGTTAACAGCAGGAACATGGATGTTATTTACATACATACCACTGGTAACATCTTCGAATAAAGCACCACCAGCAGCATTTAAAGAATCTGCTCTATCTAAAATAGCAATTGCTTTTACATGAGATAATGCTTTTGCAATTTCTTCACCAGGGAATGGTCTGAAGACACGAATTTTTAAAAGACCTGCTTTAATACCTTGTTTTCTTAAATTATCAACCACATATTTAGTAGTTCCTGCAGTAGAGTTCATACAAACAATAGCAACTTCAGCATCTTCTAATTGGTAGGCTTCAAATAATCCATAACTTCTACCAGTTATTTTTTCAAATTCTTTGCTAACATCTAAAATAACTTGCTTTGCATTTTTCATAGCTTCTGCTTGTTGTGCTTTATGTTCAAATAAATAAGATTGTAAATCTAAAGGACCTACCGCAATTGGCTCTTTTTCATTTAATAAATAATGTTCTGGCTTATATTCACCAACAAATTCTTTTACTTTATCATCTTCTAATAATTCTATATTTTCAATAGAATGAGATGTAATAAATCCATCTTGGCAAACCATTAAAGGTAATAATACATCTTTATGCTCTGCAATTCTATGAGCCATTAAAGTATTATCATATGCTTCTTGATTATTTTCAGAAAATAGCATAATCCAACCACTATCACGTACTCCCATTGCATCTGAGTGGTCACAGTGAATATTTAAAGGACCAGACACAGCTCTATTTACCAAAGATAAAACAATAGGTAATCTTAAACTAGAAGCGATATAAATCATTTCCCACATTAAAGATAAACCATTTGCAGAAGTAGCTGTCATTGCTCTAGCCCCTGCAGCTTCTGCTCCGATACAAGCAGACATCGCACTGTGTTCGCTTTCTACCGCAACGAATTCTGTATCTACAGTTCCATTTGCTACGAATGTAGAAAAATATTGAGGTATCTCGGTAGAAGGGGTAATAGGGAAGGCAGCTACTACATCTGGATTAATTTGTTTCATTGCAATAGCAGCAGCTTCATTACCACTTAATCTTTCTCTAATTCCCATATTTAAACACCCTCCTCTTTCATTTCTATTGCTCCAAATGGGCAAGTTTTTGCACATACGCCACATCCTTTGCAATAATCATAATTAAAATCTTCTCTTTTTTGTTCTTTATTAACTGGAATTGCATTATCAGGACAAACTGGAAAACATAAACCACATTGTTTACACTTTTCAGATAAAAAGATAGGACGAGCACTTCTCCAATCGCCTGTCTTAAATTCCATTGCATTACCAGCTTGATAAATATCTCCACCAATTGTCATTTCTTCCATTGGTGTTTTACTATTAATGTTAGTCATAGTATTTCATCCTTTCCATTAAATTTTCTTGATTTCTTGTAAAGCCATTTCTAAAGCTTTCATATTTCCTTCAATTACTTCTGGTTTTTTTGCAAATTTATGTTTAAAAGAACCTTTCATATCTTCTAATAATGCTTCATCTGTCATAATACCACTAACCTTTACAATAGCAGCAAGCATAGGGGTATTAGGAAAATATTTTCCTAAAGTGGCTTCTGACACTTTTCTTGCATCAATTGTATAAATATCTCCTTGATATCCTTTTAGTACACTTCTTAAATAGTCTGCAGATTTTGTTGTATTAATAACAATGGCACCTGTTTCTTTTAGACCAGATGTAACATCCACAGATTCTAAAAGAGTATCATCCACTACAACAACATAATCTGGTTCATATATATTACTATGAATGGTAATTGGTGAGCTACTAATTCTATTATAAGCTGTAATAGGAGCTCCCATTCTTTCAGGTCCATATTCAGGAAATCCTTGAATATATTTACCTGTGTTAAATGCGGCATCAGCAAGTAATAAAGACGCTGTTTTAGCACCTTGACCACCTCTACCATGCCATCTGATTTCTATTAAGTCCTCCATGATATTGCCTCCTTTTATATATTTTTATGGCTTAAGTATATGACTAATCCTGAGGAATGTCAAGATATTTTTATGATACCCACTGGTCAAAAGTTACTACTCACAATTAATATACTAATAAACCGTTGATATATTAATATTTTTGACAAAACCATATCTGGGGCGTAACAATCCGGGTCTTTGTCTACAAATATTAATATATCAACTCTTTCTAACCTGATATAAAATAGCTGTGAATAGTAACTTAATAAATATTAACTAATTAACTTTTTATAAAAAAGCCTTGTATATTGAAAAAAATTATGATATAACTAACATATCAAAATAAAGCTAAATAAGAAAGGCGGAATTTTTGTGGAAGAAGAAATGATAAAAGACAATAAAACAATTCTTATTGTAGATGATGAGCCACCAATAAGAGAAGTCTTAGTATATAATTTAAAAAAAGAAGGATATAATGTCATAGAAGCAGAAGATGGAATTACTGCTGTCAATATTGCAACAGAACAAAGACCAGACTTAATTCTATTAGACATTATGCTACCAAAATTAGATGGTTTATCAGTTTGCAAAAGAATAAAAAACACATATAATGTGCCAATTTTAATGCTAACTGCTAAAGATAGTGAAATTGATAAAATATTAGGATTAGAACTAGGAGCAGATGACTATATTACAAAACCATTTAGTGTAAGAGAATTAGTGGCAAGAGTAAAAGCAAACTTAAGAAAAGTGGACGCATCTAACAATGTAGGACGACTAGACGCATTTGAAACCGAGAAAAAGAAAGAAAACAAAATTATTGTAAATGATTTAGAATTAGATTTAGATAAATTTGAAGTAAAAGTAAGAGGAGAAATAATGGATTTAACATTGAGAGAATTTGAAGTGTTAAAATTCTTAGCTTCTCAACCTGGACAAGTAGTAACAAGGGAAACCTTATTAGAAAAAGTCTGGGGATACGAATATTACGGAGATATCAGAACAGTAGATGTTACAGTAAGAAGAATTAGAGAGAAAATCGAAAAAGATACTTCAGCACCAAAAATTTTAATTACTAAAAGAGGTGTTGGATATTATATCGCAACGAAATAAGATATTGTCAAAGTTGCCAGAGGGGACGTTCCTTTTTGGCAACTTTTGCATTATACTTTGTTATTTAGAAAAGTTGATATATTAATATTAGTAGACAAAGACCCGGATTGTTAAACCCCAGCTATGGCTTTGTCAAAAATATTAATATATCAACTTTTTATTAAGATGAAAACTATAAAACTGCCAAAAAGGAACGTCCCCTCTGGCAGTATACTATTTAGTTTAATCCATATAAATTTCCATCGATTAATAATTGAGCTCTTTTCTTAGTCTTTTCATCAGCATGTAAAGCATTATCTAAAAATTCAGGATGATTAATTAGAAATTGTTTCATAGTAGAATAAGGATCTTCATAGAATTTTTTCAACATTTCTAATTGAGCAGAATTAATAACATGTAATTCATAAGCTTTTTCAAAAAGACTATTATCAACAAATGCAAGTGGAATTGTTTGAACACCTTCCTTGATAAGAGTTTCCGTTCCGCCTTGTTTTCTATCTACAACATAACAAGTCCAAGCTAACTCTCCGTTCAAGTTTCGAATAGCAGGAAGCCAAGAACGAACATAATTAGAAGCTGCAGTTACTAAATCAGAAGCATTTAAAGCCTTTTTTCCTGTTAAATCTGTTATTTTTTCAGTAGAAGAAAAATCATAAGGACTTACGAAAGCCTCCATATCTTTAAACAAAGTAAGATGTGGTTTCTTTAATAAATAAGCAATCATATTAGAAAAATACCAATCTCTTCTTTCTCCACCAGAAATATAATCGATTTGTGCCAAATCAACTGAATCAGTAATAGATTTAATCATAGTGTCTATCGTATATTTGAAAATAGAATTATTTTGATATTGAACTAAAACTTTGTCAAAAACTTTTTTTGGCAAAGAGATTCTATCTTCTAATAAGGTATCAATATAAGATAAAAATTCAGTTGCTTCTTTTTCACTTCCAAATAAAAAATGAGTGTTAACAAAATAAGGTGAAATCATTCCAGAAGTTAGAAAAAAAGGCTTATTTTCTTCACAAAACTTAATTGCTTTTGTTTCGAATAAATATGACATAATATCAGACATTATTTTTCCCCCTTCATATATATTATAGGTATTGTAAAAAAAATAAATAATTTTGTCAATAGTAAGATTTTTTCTAAATATAAAAGAAGTGAAATATTTATATAATCTATTGAAAAAACAGACAAAAAATGATAAGATAAACAAAAAATAGGAGGGCGAAAATGAGAACTTTATTAAAAAATGGAACCTTAATAGACTACAAAACAAAAACAAACGAAAAAAAAGACATCTTAATAGAAAATGACAAAATCATAAAAATAGAAAAAGAAATCAATGAAAACGCAGAAAAAATCATTGATTGTACTAATTTAAATATCATACCCGGAATGATTGATATGCATTGCCACTTGAGAGAACCTGGATTTGAGCATAAAGAAACAATCAAAACGGGTAGCGAAAGCGCCGTTGCGGGAGGCTTTACAACAATTTGTCCTATGCCAAATACAAAGCCAACACCAGATAGCGCTATTATTTTGCAAAAAATCATAGAAGAAGCAAAAAAAGTAAACTTATGCAATATATTACCTTATGCATCTGTATCCAAAGGAGAAAAAGGAGAAGAATTAGTAGACTTCGAAGAACTAAAAAAAGCAGGAGCAATTGCATTTTCAGATGATGGAATGCCAGTAGTAAATAGCAAAATGATGAGAGAAGCCATCCTAGAAGCAGATAAATTAGGAACATTTGTAGCATCTCATTGTGAAGAAAAATCAGTTGCAACAGGAGCTATCAATAGTGGAAAAGTAGCAGAACAATTAGGAGTAGAAGGAGTACTTCCAGAAGCAGAAGAAATCATGGCAGCAAGAGAAATAGTAATTGCAGAAACCAATCATGTAAGAGCACATATTTGTCATATTAGTACAAAAACAACAAAAGATATGGTAAGAGATGCGAAAAAAAGAGGAGTAAAAATTACTTGCGAAACATGCCCACACTATTTTACATTTACAGTAGAAGAGGTTCTAAAATCAGGAGTTAATGCAAAGATGAACCCACCATTAAGAGAAGAAAAAGATAGACAGGCAATAATAGAAGGACTAAAAGAAGGAACCATAGATGCCATTATCACAGACCATGCACCACATGCCGAAGAAGAAAAAAACAAGGGACTAAAAGAAGCACCAAATGGAATCATTGGATTTGAAACAGCCTTATCAGCAGAAATTATGAACTTAATAGATACAGGAGATTTAGACTATTTAGATTTAGTAAGATTAACATCTTACCAACCTGCACAACTATTAAAGATAGATAGAGGAAGTATAGAAGTAGGAAAAATAGCAGACATCACTATATTTGACCCAAACGAAGAATATACTTATACCAAAGAAATGATAGTATCAAAATCCAAAAACAGCCCATTTATCGGGAAAAAATTAAAAGGAAGAGTACAATACACCATCGTAGGAGGAAGAGTGGTTTATGAAAAATAATATTTTTATATGGTACCCTAAATGTTCTACTTGTCAAAAAGCCAAAAAGTGGTTGGAAAACAATCAAGTCAAATTCCAAGAAAGACATATAGTAGACGAAGTACCAACAGAGAAAGAATTAAAAGAATGGATACAAAAGGGAAAATATCCTATCAAAAAATTTTTCAACACAAGTGGCTTAAAATATAAAGAATTAAATCTAAAAGAAAAATTACTTACAATGAAAGAAGAAGAACAAATAAAGTTATTAGCATCTAATGGAATGCTGATAAAAAGACCCATCTTAGTATCAGAAGATATCATATTAGTGGGATTCAAAGAAAAAGAATGGGAAGAGGCATTTAAAACAAAATGAAAATAGAATCTTGTAATAATAAAAAAAGGAGAAAAATAGATGAAAAACGCAATAGATAGATTAATAGAAAAAATAAAACAAATGAATAATCCAACTGTGATAGGAATTGACCCAGGATATGAAAAAATACCAAATTGCATTAAAGAAAAGTACGACAAAGATATCAAGGGAGCATGTCAAGCAATATTAGAATTTAATAAAGGATTAATAGACGCCACCTTTGATATTATTCCAGCAGTAAAACTAAATATTGCATTTTATGAAATGTATGGAATAGAAGGAATAAAAGTTTTTGAAGAAACATGTCAATATGCCAAAGAAAAAGAAATGGTAGTAATTGCTGACATCAAAAGAGGAGATATTGGAACAACTGCTCAATGCTATTCCAATGCATTCCTAGGAAAGACAAAAATAGGAGAAAAAGAAGAAAGTATATTTGACATTGACTTTGTCACATTAAATCCATATATGGGAATAGATAGTATAAAACCATTTATAGAAGATTGTAAAAAATACAATAAAGGAGCATTTATATTAGTAAAAACATCAAATCCATCATCAGGGGAATTACAAGATTTAAAACTAGAAACCGGAGAAGAAGTATACACAAAAGTAGCAAACCTTGTGGAAAAATGGGGAGAAGAATTAAGAGGAGAATATGAATATAGCAGTATAGCAGCAGTAGTAGGAGCAACTTATCCAGAACAACTAAAACAAATTCGAAAAACTGCACCACATACCTACTTCTTAATTCCAGGATATGGAGCACAAGGTGGAAAAGCAGAAGACATTGCATTAGGATTTGATAAACAAGGACTAGGCGGAATTGTAAATGCTTCAAGAAGTTTAATGTGTGCTTATCAATCAGATAGATGGAAAGACCAATATACAGAAGAACAATATGCACGGAGCAACACGAGCAGAGGCATTAAGAATGAAAGAAGAACTTAGGTTGGCTACCTCAGGGACAGGTCCCCAATAGCCATCGGTGGCTATTGGGGACCTGTCCCCGAGAGACCACAAATGGTTATTTTTGGGACAGATTGAAAAGATAAAAGTAAGGAGGAAAAAACATGGCAGAAATGTTATTAGCAGAGTTAATAAAAAAAGAACAGCTAAAACCAGACATTTTTAAATTTAGTATAAAAGCACCCAAAATTGTAGAAGCATCCAAACCAGGAAACTTTATTGAAATAAGAGTTACAGACCAAGTAGAACCCTTTTTAAGAAGACCAATTAGTATTTACAATTTAAATAGAGAAGAAGGCATTTTAGAATTTATTTTTCAAGTAAAAGGAAAAGGAACTAAAATATTATCCGAAAAACAAGAAGGAGAAAAAATAGATATCATAGGACCATTGGGATATGGAACTTTCAATTATGAAAATAAAGAAAATTTAGCAATTATTGGGGGAGGCATAGGAGTATTTCCTTTATATGAATTAGCAAAATGTGCCAAAAAAGAGAATAAAAAAGTAAATACTTACTTAGGATTTAGAAGTCAGAATTTTGTGGTATTAGAGAAAGAATTTGAACAAGTATCAGATAAATTAATCCTTACAACAGATGATGGGTCATATAGTCAAAAAGGATTTGCTATCAATTATCTTGAAAAAGACTTAGAAGAAGGAAAAATAGACTCTATTTATGCATGTGGACCTTTACCTATGCTAAAAGCAGTACAAAAATTAGCAATAGAAAAACAAATTCCGTGTCAAATTTCTTTAGAAGAAAAGATGGCATGTGGATTAGGAGTATGCCTAGGATGTGCTGTAAAAACAGCCAAAAGCCCTAAAGAAGCACCAGAATATTGGCATGTATGCAAAGCAGGTCCTGTATTTAATGCAAAAGATGTAGAAATATAGATAAAAAGAATGGAGGGAATAAAATAAATGAATACACAAATAAATTTTGCGGGAATAAAAATGAAAAACCCTGTTACAGTAGCATCAGGAACATTTGGATATGGAAGAGAATTCAGTCAATTTTTTGATTTAAGTAAATTAGGGGGAATCATCACAAAAGGAACTTCTTTAAAACCAAAAAGTGGAAACAAGCCTTCCAGAGTATGTGAAACAGCAAGTGGAATGTTAAATAGTATAGGTTTGCAAAATCCAGGAGTAGAATATTTCGCAGAAAATGATTTGCCTTTTTTAAGAAAACAAAATACAGCTATCATTGTAAATGCTTGTGGAAGCACCATTGAAGAATATGTAGAGCTTTGTAAAATATTAAATACATTAGATATTGATGGTGTAGAATTAAATTTATCATGTCCTAATGTAAAGGCAGGGTGTATGGCTTTTGGGAATACCTATGAAGGAGTAAAAACAGTAACAAGTAGTGTTAGAAAAGTGCTAGACAAACCACTGATTGTAAAACTAACGCCAAATGTAACAGATATTGCAAGTATTGCAAAAGGTGTAGAAGATGCAGGTGCAGATGGAGTATCTTTGATTAATACTTTATTAGGAATGAAAATAGATATCTATCGAAAAAGACCAGTACTTGCCAATAATACAGGTGGACTATCAGGACCAGCTATTAAGCCAGTAGCAGTAAGAATGGTATATCAAGTAGCACAAGCAGTCCATATTCCAATATTAGGAATGGGTGGAATTGTAAATGGAGAAGATGCAATAGAGTTTATGCTAGCAGGAGCAAGTGCTGTATCTATAGGAGCAGGAAATTTTATGAATCCATATACTAGTATTAGTACAATAGTAGGAATTGAAGATTATATGAAAAAGCAAGGAATTGAAGACATCAAAGAAATTATTGGAAAAGTAGAAATGAATTAAGAAGATTCCTTCTGCAAAGGAGCGAGAAAATGAAAAGAGAAAATACAAGAAAAATAATGGTAGGAAATGTACAAATAGGTGGACAAAATAAAGTAGTCATCCAATCTATGTGTAATACGAAAACAAAAGATGTAGAAGCAACCGTAAAACAGATATTAGAATTAGAAAAAGCAGGTTGTGAAATTATTAGAGTAGCATGTCTAGATATAGAAGATGCAAAAGCAATTAAAAAAATAAAAGAACAAATCCATATTCCCATTGTAGCAGATATTCATTTTGACTACCGAATTGCTCTAGAAGCAATCAAAGCCGGTGTCGACAAAATTAGAATTAATCCTGGAAATATAGGGTCAGAAGAAAGAGTAAAAGCTGTAGTAGAAGCATGTCAAGAAAAACATATTCCGATTAGAATAGGAGTAAATGGAGGCTCACTAGAAAAAGATTTATTGCAAAAATATGGAAAACCAACTGCAAAAGCTATGGTAGAAAGTGCTAAAAGACATACAGATATATTAGATAGATTAAATTTTAAAGATTATGCTATTTCTTTAAAAGCATCTAATTTAGATTTATGTATTGAAAGTTATGAAGAAGCAGCAAAAGTTTTTGATTGCCCACTACATCTGGGAATTACAGAAGCAGGAACAGAATTTAGTGGTACCGTCAAATCTAGCATTGGGTTAGGGTGGCTATTAAGACAAGGAATAGGAGATACTATTAGGGTTTCTCTATCAGATGACCCAATTAAAGAGATTAAAGTGGCAAAAGAGATTTTAAAAGATTGTAATTTATATGCAAAATCTCCTACATTAATAGCTTGTCCTACTTGTGGAAGAACACAAATTGATTTGATTCCAATTGCAAAACAAGTAGAAGAATTTTTGCAAAATATAGAAGCAGATATTACAGTAGCAGTGATGGGATGTGCTGTGAATGGACCAGGAGAAGCAAGTGGAGCAGATATTGGAATTGCAGGGGGAATAAAAGAAGGTCTATTATTTAAAAAAGGGAAAATTATAAAAAAAGTGAAGCAAGAAGAAATCATAGATGTTTTGAAAAAAGAAATTTTAGAGATGATTAAATAAAAAAGTAAAGAATATTCAAAAAGGATAAGGGGAAATGAAATGGAAATAACAGTAGGAAAAACAGCAGGATTTTGCTATGGAGTGAAAAGGGCTGTAGAAGGGGCTGAAAAGCAATTGAAAGAAAACCAAGAGCAAGTTTATTGCTTAGGGGAAATTGTACATAATAAAGAAGTAATCCAATCTTTACAACAAAAAGGAATGCAGTTTGTGGATGAAGTAGAAGAAGCAAAAGGAAAAACGATTATTCGAGCACATGGAATTTCAAAAGAAACGATAGAAAAAGCAAAAAAACTAGGAATAGAGCTAATAGACTATACTTGCCCTAATGTATTAAAAATCCATGAAATTGCAAAAGAATATGCAAATGAAGAATATTATATATTTTTATTAGGAAGCCCAAATCATCCTGAAAACATAGGAACCATAAGTTATTGTGGCAAAAACTATCAAGTAATCGAAAAAGAAGAAGAAATAGAACAGGCCATACATAATTTTCAAGACTCTAAAAAAGATAAGTTATTAATCATAGAACAAACAACATATAGTCTAGAAAAATTTGAGAAAATAGTAGAGCAAATAAAATTACAAGTAGATTTAAAAACAAAATTGGTAATAAAAAATACCATTTGTGCAGCTACTAAATTAAGACAAAAAGAAACAGAAGAAATTGCAAAAAAAGTAGAGTATATGATTATCATTGGTGGAAAAAATAGTTCTAATACAAAAAAATTGTATGAAATAGCAAAACAATATTGTGAAAATACAATCTGTGTAGAAAACCAAGAACAACTTCTAATAGAAGAGGTACAAAAATTTCAAAAAATAGGAATTATGGCAGGAGCATCTACACCACAAATAAGTATCCAAGAAATAATTAATATAATAAAAAATAAAGAAGAAGTCTTAATATAGATTTCTTTTTTTATGTAATAGGAAATTTCTCTGAAATTCCTATTATATGAAAATACATTTCACAGAAAAATTACTTTGCAATTTTTCGCGGACGAACAAAGACGCGGACTTTACAATATTATAAATAGTGACAAAATTATTAATGTCCGCTTTTGTTCTACAAAACAGGTAAAATTAATGAAGAGGTGCTAAATTTGTCGAATTTTGCGATGAAAAGAAGAAAAAAATCTCAAAAATGTATTGACAATTTATGGAAATCCACTTATACTGAGAAAGAATTATATATAATCTCAACTTAAACACTTTTGAAAGAGAAAAACTCTCAAACCTGTTGAATAGCAATAGGTTTGAGAGCTAATAGATT
>CALXCD010000025.1 GCA_944386715.1 uncultured Clostridia bacterium | reverse complement strand
AAGTGAAGAAAGGCTACATACAGCAATAAAGAATTGCGAATATATGGAAGAATTAAATAAAGATGGACAAGCATCACGAAGAAATCCAATGACTAAAGTGTACAAAATAGTAGATGGATTAAAAGAATATTTAGAATAAAGTTTACAGAAGAAAAGCAAAGTATGAGAGTAATTAAAAGTTACAGGATTATTTTGCTTTTTTGATAATAAAAGACAAGTTTCGACAAAATATGCTAATAGATTGTGATATAAATATTGAGTGGAGGGGATTATATGGAAGCAATATATGTTGATTTACATATTCATACATCTGAGAATGCAGATAATCTAAATAAAAGTTATAATATAGATGAACTAATAAGAAATATAAATAAAGAAGCAAAAGGAAGACAAGCTCTAATATCATTAACTGATCATAATACTATAAACAAAGATGCATATTTAAAATTTATTAATAAAAAAGAAGAAAATATAAAGATTATTTTAGGCACAGAATTACATATAAAAAATCATGATACAAAGCCAGCTTATCACTGTCATATTTATTTTGATATTAAAAATATTAATAGTGAAGATATAGATAATGTAAATTTAATATTAGATAAACTTTATCCAAAGAAATTAGTAGAAAAAATGGATAAAAGTATTCCTAAAATAGAAAATATAATAAATGCGTTTGAAAATTATGATTTTATATTAATTCCACATGGAGGGCAAAACCATGCTACTTTTGAAACATCAATAGATTCTAATACTACATGTGATGATACAATAGAAAGAACTATATATTATAATCAAATTGAAGGATTTTCAGCGAGAAGTAATAAAGGATTAGAAGGCACTAAAGCATATTTGAAAAAATTAGGAATAGAAAGTTTCGTAAATTTAATCACTGGTTCTGATAATTATAATCCAGCAAAATATCCAGCTGCTAAATCTGATCAGGCAAGTGAATTTGTTCCTACTTGGATGTATGCTAGTCCTGATTTTAGAGGATTAAAGTTAGCTTTATCTGAAGATAGTAGATTGGAGTATGGAATCAATCCAACTTTAGATGATTATAATATAATAAAATCTATAAAATTAAAAAATGAAAAAATAGATATAGATGTTGAATTAACACAAGGTCTAAATGTAATAATAGGAGAATCATCATCAGGTAAATCGTTATTGGTTGATTCTGTGTATAATAAGATTATCAATCAAACAGAAAATTGTGCATATGAAGAAGATTTTAAAATATCAAATATGAAAATAGAAGATGAATTAGGTGCAGAACCATATTATATAGAACAAAATTTTATAGCTAAAGCTATAAGAAATAAAAATGAATTGAATACAATTCCTATAATAAAAGATTTATTTCCAGAGGATGAATATAATCAAAATGCTATAGATGCACAATTATCAGAAATAAAGAAGATACTGAATAATTTTGTTAAATCTATAAAAAAAGTTGAAACATCTTATGAAAAAATAAAGAAAATACCAAACATTAACAATCTATTAACTAAAGGAGAAGTAACAGAAAATCATATTCAATTATTAGAAGTCAATGATGACTTGATAGAGAAAATAAAGTATACAAAAGATGATATGACAAATGATATAAAGCAAATAAAGGAGATAAAAAAAGCAGTAAAAAGAAACCCATTATATGAAGGAAATGAAAAAAATTTTGATATTATAATAGATGATATAACAGAATTAAATAAAAAATATAAATTTGAAGAAAAGATAAGAAAAATCATAAATAAATATATAAAAAAATATGATGATCAAATAAATATAAGAAATTCAAATAATTCAAGTATTATAAAAAATAAAAAAACATTAATTAAAAACATTGCTTCTTATATTTCTGGAACAAATGAATTTTATGAATCTCTAAAAGCAATGTTAGGTATTAATTATGAAATAAAAAGTATTGAAAAAGAGTTTGAGGGTAATAAACTATATATAATTAATAATCTAAAAATATCTGAAGATATTCTTTTAGATACAATCAAAAGTTATATTAATACTAGAAAAATTAAAATATCATCATTATCTGATTTAAACCCTAAAGATTTGTTTAAAGAAAATTTCGTAAAATCTAAAATATCAAATTATGAGGATTTGGCAAATAACATATATAATGACATATCTAGCAAAAATAGAAAGGTATATAAAGTTATTGATTTTAAAGGAAATGATTTTGAAAAGTTAAGTCCAGGATGGAAGACTGCAATAATATTAGATATAATGTTGAAATATGATGAAGATAATGCTCCATTAATAATTGACCAGCCAGAAGATAACTTGGCAAATAGTTACATTAATGATGGAATGATAAGAAGCTTAAAAAGAGCAAAACTAAATAAACAGGTTCTAATAGTATCACATAATGCAACAATTCCTATGTTAGGTGATGCTCAAAATATAATACTATGCAGAAATTCAGATAATAAAATAAAGATTGTTTCAGAAAAACTAGAAGGGGAAATAGATGGAAAACCGGTGATAGATTATATTGCTGAAATAACAGATGGAGGGAAGAAAGCAATTAAAAAGAGATTTAAAAAGTATAATTTCAAGAAATATAGGGAGGAAGAATAATAATGAAAATAGATATCAAAAAAAGAAATAAAAGTTGGAATATCACTATAAAATGTAAAGATAAAAGCATTAAATTTGATTATATACAATTTATAAATATGTTATATAGAGGAGAGGAATTAGAAGAAATAATATTTGAGCCAGAAATTGTTGAAGAAGAGAAAAATCAAATTATTGATATGATTAAAGAAATAAATAATACAGTAAAGTTAGAGCTAAAAGATATAAGTAAAGGCGAGAATTGACTCGCCTTTTGCTGTATGTTTTTAACTATTTATCAATACAACCAATAATCAACTCAACTCCATCACAAACCCCATTCCTATAATACTTCTCATTCCAATAACAAATATAATCCATAAAATTCTTATCAAGTCTATCTAACTGATTCTTAACATACTTTTGATTCTGCTTAGGAACATTCTTTAAAATATTTTCAGCTATTTCATCAAAATAAATATAATGTTTTCTATCTTCTTTAGTAAGTGTGCCTAAAACCATTTCCTCTCTAAAGCTTAACCAATCTTTTAAAATATCATCATTAACTTCTCTAAAATTATTCATAATCTAAATCCTCCAAAATTAAAATTTTTATTAATAAAATATTTTTTACAAGAGCTGAAACTGTAAGAACAAATGTACAGTATCAATTGGGTAAAAATTGGGTAAAATCTTCTCAAAAAATGCCATAAAAATGCACAAATGTTCTGTAAAGCAAAACTCTTGCAAATATTGAAATACCAACAAAAACTCTAATTTTCACAAACTTACAAAAAGTGGCCAAGTCTCGCTCATAACCCGAAGGTCAGAAAGTAACATCAAGAAACAAGAAAAAATCCAAACTTAATATAAAATTAGCAAGAATAAAAACAAAAATACAATAAAAAAGACAAACACAAAAAACAACAGAAAAAACAAAAAATAAAAAATGTCGAAAAATACAAATTATTTACAAAATTCGACAAAATTTGCAACAAAAAATTGATATTATATCTAAAGGGGGGATATAAATGAGAAAAAGCAAAACAAAAATAATATCAATTTTATTAACAATCACAAGTATAATTTCAATAGGAGCCAACGCATATGCACATTCTGGAAGAACAGATGCAAATGGAGGGCATAAAGACAATAAAAACAAAAGCGGATTAGGAAGTTATCATTACCATTGTGGAGGGCATCCAGCACATTTACATACAAATGGAATCTGTCCATACGCATCAAATTCATCATCCAGTAAAACCACACCATCAAGTTCATCACAATCAAGCAAAAGCACCACAACAACTCCATCATCAAGTCAAAGTACAACATCGAATCCTACGTCAACAACTACCAAAACAACATCTACAGTACCAACTACAATAGGAGTGACAGAAATAAAAATAAATGAAAATACAACAAATATGAAAGAAGGAGAAAGCCAAAAGTTAACTGCTACAATAACGCCAGATAATGCAACTGACAAAAATATTACATGGAAATCAAGTGATGAAAGCATTGCAACAGTTAGCATAGCAGGGGAAGTGATTGCTAAAAAACAGGGAACAGTAGATATAACAGCAATTAGCTCTAATGGAAAAACTAGTACAATAAAAATAAATATAAAAGAAACGCCAAAAGAAGATATTAACACAGTCAATACATCAACTACTAACAACAACAATATTACAAATAATACTACAATAAAAGAAAGTGAAGAAGATGCAAACCCATTGGTAGGATTAATTACATTAGGCGTATTAGGTGGAGGAGGTTATTGGGGATATAAAAAATATCACAACAAATCATAAAAATTCTGAAAAACATAACCTTGAGACCTAAGAAAAGAAATAGAATCCTTCAAAACAGCAGAAGAATCACTCACATCAAGAGAATCATGCATCAAAACAATCAAAGTGCCCTTGTTTTTACAAGAATTTTTAAGATTCTGCAATAATTGAGTACTAGAATACTTTTGCTCAGAATCTTTATTTAAACAATTCCAATCCACATAAACATAGCCCATATCAGAAAGAAGCTTAGCAGCTTCTTCTTTTTTAGACTTATAAACAGGAGACATAAAACCGTTAGGAAAACGAAAAATACGAGAACAATAGCCATCAACACCAATAGCTTTTCCGATTTCTGCATCTGTATTTTTTACTTCAGAAATAAAACTTTCATCACTTTGATATAATTTAGGATTATCATGAGAATAGCCATGATTAGCAATGTAATGCCCTTCTTCATAAGCTCTCTTTACTAATTCTGGATGATTTTTAACATATTTACCAATCACAAAAAAAGTTGCTTTTACATCTTCTTTCTTCAAAATATCCAAAATTTTTCCAGTAGCCTTTAAAGTAGGACCATCATCAAAAGTCAAATAAGCAATTTTTTCATCATTTTCGGTTAAATGAGCCATTTTATCTTTTAAAGAAACAGCTAAAGAACTATTAGAAGAAAAATCAATAGCAAAAGAAAAAGGGGAATAAAAAGATAAGAAAATAAAAAGTAAAATAAAAGCCAATAAACAAATAAAAAAAATATATTTTTTATATAATAAAATAACCTTCACAATATCACCTATAAGCAATATATGAAGGAAATACAAAAAAATACTAAAATTAGAAAAATCCAAATCAAACATATTAAAAACAGGCATAAACTAAAACAAAATTGAGGATAACTAAAAATAATCTAGATACTTGATTTTTCTTCTTCTGAGATATAACCATATTCTACCATCTTATTTAGTACATGGTTTTGACGTTTCTTTGCTAAATCTGGATTAACAGTAGGGGCATAAACAGAAGGAGCATTAGGAATACCAGCTAACATAGAAGCCTCATCTAAATTCAAATCCTTAGGTTCTTTTTGATAATAGCCCATACTAGCATCGTAAATCCCATAATAGCCATCTCCAAAATAAGAAGAATTGACATACAAAGCAAAAATTTCATTTTTCGTATAATTTTTTTCTAAATCAAAAGCAGCAAAAAATTCTCCTAATTTTCTCTCTAAAGTTTCTTCTTGTGAAAAAACAAGATTTTTAGCTACTTGTTGGGTAATCGTACTACCACCTTCTTGCAACTCACCATTTTTTATATTAACCCAAATAGCTCTAGCGATACCAATCATATCAATTGCTCCATGCTCATAATAGCGGTGGTCTTCTACTGCAATAACAGCATTAATATAATTTTCTGGTAGTTCATCAAAAGAAACAAAGTGTTTATCATTTGTTACTTCTTCTACTCTACTAATAAGAGGTTTTTCTTTTAATGCCTTGGAGTAATAACTAAAACCAATAATAAATAAGATACTAGAAATAACGACAAATGCTATTAATAAAATAATTAATATTTTTCTAAATAATTTCATAAGCACCTCTTAGATAATTAAATTTACACCTATTATATAGCAAACTATCCCATTTGCCAAGAGTTAGAAAAAACTTTACAAAATAGGTATATTATGATACAATCCTTAAATAGTGTTACATAATTATGGAATACTATCGTAAAGACTCATTCGAAGAGGTGAAAAGAATGAAATTAAAAATAGTAGAATTAACAAAAAAGAATGAGGAAAAATATATTGATCAAGTAGCAGAATTAGAAGAAGTAGTTTTAGAAGCAATGGAAAAGGAAGGAAAAATAGGGCAGTTATTCATTACAGGAAAAGAAGATATTTCCGAATATATAAAATCAGATAACAATACCGTTATTGTAGGAATAGATGACCAAGAACAAGTACAATCAGCAACTTATATTACACAAGGACAAAAACCTTTTACATATAATGATATTACAAAATATTTCAAATATGGAGAAGGATATCAACAATATGTAAAATCAAAATATGCAACTAAAGAGCAGTATCAACAAGAAATGCTAATCGCATATGAACAAAAAATAGAAGCATATCAATATGCCAAAAGAAGGATTCAAGAAGAATATCCAAAATTTCATATGCTAACAGACTTTTTAGAAACAGAAGTATCAGAAAATGGCTTCCATGAAAAAAGCATATTAAGAGAAAAATGGAATCAATATATGGCAGAATATATAGAGCAAAAAGGAGATAAACAAAGCCAAATACGATATGAAAGATTTTATTGGACTACTGCACAAGATATAGCTCAAGAAATGAACAAAACAATAAACACACATCAAATAGAAAAAAAAGAAGTGAAAGAATATGAAAGTTGGATGGAGCAACAAAAAGAATATGAGCAGTTATTAAAAAAGGCGACACTAGAAATTCACGAGAAACCAGCATTTCCAACAGATAAATATTATACAGCAAACACAAATAATGCAGTAGAAATAGATACATATTTAACAAATCCCAATCAAAGACATGCAGGAACAGCAAGGATTTTAGTTTATGAAGGAATAAAAAAACATATCAAAAGACATTTTGAAAATCCAGAAAACGAAGAAATTTTTTTATGTTCAACTTTACATAGAGAAAATTTATCATCTAAATATGTTTCAGAATTTTTTGGGCTAAAAGATAGTCTTTATGTGAAAAGAAGGCAAGGAAGAGATAGAGAAGTTCATATTTGTAAAATACAAAAAGGAGAAGCTCAAAAATACATAGAAAAGATGCAAAATAAATTGGCTGTATTATATGGATATAATCCAGAGAATAAAGAAATACCAATAGAAGTGAAAAAAGAAATAATACAAGAACAATTAGAATATGAAAAAACAGAATTTAAAAGGTTAAACAGAGCAAGACACTATCCTTGCAACTATAAAGGAAACGTAAGAGACCTACAAAGTAAAGCAAATAAAATAATAAGATTAAAACAACAATATAAAGAACTAACACTTCCTAATAAAGGTGTAAGTGTTGAAGATGAAGGAGACAGATAAAATGCAAGAAATATATAAATGGCCTATAGAACCAAAATATAAAGTAACAGAACATGATAAATATGGAATAAGAAAAAATCATTATGTACTATTTAAGCAAAGACAACATTCCGGATTTGACATCACAGCAGATATAGGAACTAAAGTATATCCAATAGCAAAAGGAAAAGTACTTTTAGCAGAATTTGATGGAACAACAACAGAAGGATTTGATAGTTTTAATGATGGCTATGGAAATAAAGTAGAGATTTTAAATGATGATGGAAAAAGAGTAGTTTATGGGCATTTAAGAGAATTCTATGTTAAGCCAGGTGACAATGTAACACAAGAAACAGTGATAGGTATTACTGGTTGTAGCGGAGGTTCCAGAGTCCCACATTTACACTTGGAAATACGAAAAGAAAATACAGAAGAAACAGGTCTAGAATATACAATAAATCCATTAGAATTATTACCTAAAAAAGATTTAGAAAGCCTAAAAGAAAAATTTACATTAGAACCTTATGCAATTCTATGGGAAAAAATGGCTTCTAAAAACCCATGGGATTTTGCAAGAGAAGATATACCCTATGCTGAAGATAAGAATTACATAAGGTAAATTGCCCCAATTGCACTTTGATTATTTGCTCGTTTAGTCGCTTAAACAATATTTCAAAATAATATAATTATATTTAGGGGATGAATAGTAACAAATAATAAAAATTTAAAAACAAAAATATGTAAATTTGTAGACAATCCTCCTTAAAAAGGATATACTTTTTTAAGGAGGAATTTTCATGGACAAAAAACAACTAATAGAAGAAATCAGAAAAACAATGCCAAAACTAGAGGAAAGTGACCCAGACAAAGAACTAAAAATGGCTTTACATATTTATATTACAATAGGAAGAAAAAAAGCATTTGATGAGAAATATTTTTTTGGAGACAAAGCAACAACAGAAAAAATAGAACAATTAGCCAACAGAGCAAAAAAAAATCCAGAAGAATTTGTACCAAAAAGAAAAATAGTTTGTATATCCATTTCCTATTTATATAAAGATATTTTAAAAGAATTTGGAATAGACGCTAGTGTCATAAGACCAGATAATGAAGATAAACATGTTTTACCAGCCATAAAATTAAAAGATGGCAGAAAGATAAAAGCAGATATTCAACAAGATTTATACTTAATACAAACAAGGTCAAGACTAAAAAATGTAAAATCTGTAAATGGAGTTTTTGGAAAAAACATATTAACACCAGAACATTTAACACAAATATTAATAGATATAGGATATATCAAAAATGAAAAAGATTATAGAGATGAAAAAATAGAAGAAGTAAAAAAAGAAATTCAATATGAAAATGCCCAAGAAGCACTTACTAAAATTCTGGAAGACAAAAGAATTTGTGAAGTAGAAGACAAGCTCGGTTATATAGAAGCAACCAAATACTATAAATCTGTTTTAAATCAAATAATACCACAATATTTAGATAGAAAAATATATAAAGTGGATTGCTATCGAGAACAAGAAAATCAAGAAAGAGAATATCTATTATGCTTATATGCAGAAGAAAATGCAACAATAAGACCTTATATCTTTTCTAATAAATTAAATAGATTTGTACGTACAGATTTGGAGCAATTAAATCAATGGCAGGAAGAGGGACTAGTAATAGGAGTAGGTCATAAAAGAGATGGAAGTAAAAAATTAAAAAAATATATGAAAAAGCAACAAAGAGCTAAAAATGAAGGAGTTGTACAAGAATAGAACAAAACAAAAATTCGATAAAAGCTTGACTTTTTAGACAAGTATTTATATAATGGTTATTAGTTAATGATTAAAAATAAATACCAAAAGTATTGATATATTAATATTATTTGACAAACGCAATCTTGGGGTTTAACAATCCGGGTCTTGCCTGCAAAATATTAATATATCAATACTTTTGAATAATACCAACTAAAAACCATTAACTAGTAACATATAATAAGCCAACAAAAAAGAGAGGAAAATAGAAAGAATGAAAGAAGAATTTTTAAAAATATTAAAACAAGTAAAAAGAGAAGGAATAGAAGAACTTATAAACTTTTTAGAAAAATCAGACTTTTTCAAAGCACCAGCAAGTACAAGATTTCATGGAGACCATGAAGGGGGATTAGCAGAGCATAGTTTAAAAGTATATGAAATTCTAAAACATAAAGTACAAAATTGTATATTGCCAATAGAAATACCAGAAGAGTCTATCATCATTATAGGATTATTACATGACATTTGTAAAACCAACTTCTATAAAGTAGATTATAGAAATGCCAAAAATGCATTAGGAGTATGGGAAAAAGTACCATATTATACCATAGAAGACACCATTCCTTATGGACATGGAGAAAAATCTGTTATGATGATAACAGAATATATGAAACTAACGCCTGAAGAAAAATACGCAATTCGTTGGCATATGGGATACACAGAACCTAAAGAAAATTATAATGCCATAGGAGCAAGTTATACCAAATACCCAATTGCATTATTAACACATGAAGCAGACTTAGAAGCTACTTATCTTTTTGATATATAAAAAATGAATAAAGAAATAATAAAAAAACATAAGAAAGAGGGAAAATATGTTAGCATATATAAAAGGAACTTTAGAAATGAAAATGACAGGATATATTGTAATAGATGTAGGAGGACTAGGATATAAAATATTCATGTCAGATGTTGGGATAGAAAGATTAGGAAATATTGGAGAGATGGTAAAAGTACATACTTATTATAGAGTAAGAGAAGATGATATCAGCATTTTTGGATTTAATACCTTAGAAGAACTAAAAATGTTCGAATTATTAATTGGAGTAAGTGGAGTAGGAGCCAAAACAGCATTAACTATGTTAGCAGTTTGCGAACCATCTGAGTTTGCTTTAGCAGTCATCACAGAAGATATCAAAACATTAACAGCAATACCAGGAATAGGAGCAAAATCAGCACAAAGAATCATTTTAGAATTAAAAGATAAAATTAAGAAAGAACAACAAATACAAGAAATTGAAAAACAAGTAAGTCCAAAAATACAAAAAGCAATAGAAGAGGATGACAAAATATTAGAAGCAATAGCTGCTCTGCAAGTATTAGGATATCACAGAAAAGAAATAGAAAAAGCTTTTCAAAAAATGAAAGACAAGCAAAGTTTATCCACAGAAGAATTAATAAAAAAAGGATTATCCATTTTAGGAATGCAAGTATAGAATTAAAAAGGTTATCTAGTAAAAGGGTAAGTAAAATTGAAATATAAAATTAAAAGGAAAGAAGAAATAAAATGAATCGTAATGAACCATTAGCTTTTCGTATGAGACCAAAAACTTTAGAAGACTATGTAGGACAAGAACATGTTTTAGGAAAAGATAAATTATTATATCGAACCATTAAAGCAGACAGATTATCTAGTATCATCCTATTTGGACCACCTGGATGTGGAAAAACATCTTTAGCAAGAGTCATTAGTGAAACCACAAAATATAAGTTTTATAAAATTAATGCCGTTACTTCAGGAGTAGCAGACATCAAAAGAGTAGTAGAAGAAACCAAAAATTTTATGATAAATCCAACTGGGAAAAGTATCTTATTTATTGACGAAATTCATCGTTTTAATAAATTACAGCAAGATGCATTACTTCCTTATGTGGAAAGTGGAATGATTATTTTAATAGGAGCAACTACAGAAAATCCATATTTTGAAGTGAATAAAGCTTTGCTATCTAGGTCAATGGTAATTCCATTACACCCATTAACACAAGAAAATATATTACAAATTTTAAAAAATGCACTAATCAGGAAAGATGGGTTAGGAGAATATCAAATAAAAATAGAAGAAAGTACTTTAAAAAAATTAGCATCCATCAGCAATGGAGATGTTCGAACTGCATTAAATGGATTAGAAGTTGCGGTATTAACAACTGCAATGGGGGAAGATGGATATATTACTATTACAGATGAAATTATTAAAAATAGTGTACAAACCAGAAAAGCTATTTTTGATAAAAATGGAGAGGAACATTATAACAATATAAGTGCCTTTATTAAATCTATGAGAGGATCAGACCCAGATGCTGCAATTTTTTATTTGGCAAGAGCATTAAATGGAGGAGAAGACCCTATGTTTTTAGCAAGAAGAATTGTGATATGTGCTTCAGAAGACGTAGGGATGGCAAATCCGAATGCATTAGTAATTGCAAACAATGCCATGCAAGCAGTACATTTTGTTGGAATGCCAGAAGCTAGAATAATTTTAGCACAAGCAGCAATATATGTAGCAACTTCAAAAAAATCAAATGCCAGTTATTTAGCAATCAATAAAGCATTAGAAGATGTCAAAAATAAAGAAACAGGGGAAGTACCAATGCATTTAAGAAATGCAGAAATATCAGGAATGGAAAAACTAGGATATGGAGAAGGATATTTATACCCACATGATTTCCCTGGTCATGAAGTAGAACAACAATATTTACCAGATGAAATGATAGGAACAAAATATTACATAAAAGATGAAAATATAGATTCGTAAACAAAAGAGAGGATTTGATAAATAAAATCTTCTTTTTTTTATCATTTGAGGTATAATTATTGAATGTGAATAACAAAATTAGATACAAAGGAGGATAGGGAGAATGAAATGAAAAAAGAAAAAGAAGTAGAGCTAGAGATAGAAGAATTATTAGAAAACGAAACATGGAAAAGAAAAAATAAGAAATATTTATGGGAACTACAAAAATTTCTAGACTTATCTGATAACATTCAAGAAGAAGAAATAAGAAAAATTGTTATTTCACAGATGTTGAAATGTGATAAAACCTTAACAAAAATTGCAGAAGACATTTTTAAAAAAATACAAGAGGAAAATGCATAAACAAATAAAAAATGGAAAACCTACTAAAAAGTAGGTTTTTAATATGATTAAAAAAATAATAATTCGGAATCCTAGCTGGATTTATTAGTGGATTATTCTCCACTGGCGGAGGAATGATTTTAGTTCCTGCATTTGTTTATTTGTTACACTTAGAAAGTACAAAAGCAAGAGGAACATCACTTTGTTGTATTTTACCAATGGTACTGACAAGTAGTTTCTTTTATTATAAAGGAAACTATATTGATTGGAAAATTGCGATATTTTGTGCAATCGGAGGAAGTATAGGTGGATATATAGGTGCAAAACTACTAAAAAAAATACCAGAGAGAATTTTGAAAATAGTATTTACAATATTTCTAGTTTATGTATCTTATAAAATGATAACAGGATAAAGGAAAGAATATGATAGAAACAATCATTGGATTAATTTCAGGAATCGTAAGTGGAACAGGTATGGGAGGAGGAACCATACTTATTTTCCTACTTTCTTTTTTATTAGGAGTAGAACAACATGTCGCTCAAGCAACTAATTTGATATTTTTTATTCCAACCTCCATTGTAGCCATTATTGTTAATATCAAAAACAAGAACATAGACATTAAACTAGCTATTATTATCTCTATATTTGGAATTTTGGGAGCTATCTGGGGAGCTAATATTTCTATTCACACAGACGTAAATTTATTAAAAAAATTTTTTGGAGCTTTTTTAGCAGTTATCGCAATGCATGAAATATATTCCATTGCAAAACAGTATAAAAAAGACAAAAAAGACAAACAATAAAAAAAGAATAAAATTTAAAAGAAAGAAGGGATTAATATGAAATTTATGAAAGGTGTTGTAATAGGAGGATTAATTACAACAGGATTAGTAATGATGTATACAGAAACAGGCATGATGAATAAAAAGAAAATGATGAAAAAAGGAAAACAAGTTGCCAAAAAAATGGGAATTGTATAATATAAAAGTTGCCAAAAAATATCTTGGCAACTTTTTATAATCTTACAGATAATTAACATTCTTTTTTACATTCATGTTCTTTTTCACATTCTTTTTCGCAGTGTTCTTTTTTCTCACCTAAAAAACAATCACATTTTTCTATTTTAGATCCTTTTAAGCATTTGCCTTCATGATGACATTTGGCACAAATTTTAATCTTCTTAGTATCATTTACCCAAATTTGTAAAGCATATTGTTTTCCTGGACAAAGAGGACCAAAAACAAATTCTCCTTCTTTGTCAGTAAAAGTATGACCAATTGGTCTTCTTTCTTCTTTACCACAATCATAAATGATTTCTACTAATTTAACAACAGCATCACGAACAGGTTCCTTAAAACAATTTTTTACAACACCATAAATAACATCACGATTATCTTCTGGTAAAGTAATGTCTAAATCAAATTGCTTTCCTCCTGATATTACACCATCTACATCTAAAATAGGACAAAATGGTTTCTTTTCTTCCATTTCCATTATTATCATCCTTTCTTTTTTACAACAAATTTGTTGTTTATATATCATATGAAAAAAAGGTAAAAAAGTTGTGCAAAATGTCAAATATTCTCGAAAAATCTAATAAAATTTTACATTTCGAATAAAAAGTGGTATAATTAATACATAAAAGCCTTAAAGGAGGGGATTCTAATGACAAGTAAAGAAATTAACGAAATACAGAAAATAATTGTAGATAATTTACAAGTAATAATTGGAGAAGCAAAAAAAAATAAAGTGACATTAAAAATAGATTTTGTAAAACAAATGGCAAAACAAATGGAAGAGGAATTAATAAAACAAATAGATAAAAACGTAGAATTGCCAAGAGAAATAGTAGAAGATATGGCAAGTAAAATGACAGAAAAAGTAATAGACTCTATGGAACAACTTACAGAAGAAGAAAAAAAAGAAATGTTATCGAAAAAAACAAAAAAAGAAGAAGCTACTACTCCAGCAAAAAAGAAAAACCCATTTAAAGAAAGATTAAAAATAATAGCACTAGCAGGAGGAACAGGATTAGCAGTAGGAGCAGGAGCAACTATGGCACTGCAACCAGAAGACAAAGGATATCCGCAATCTAACATGGCAGAGCAATTACAAGGTGAAACAGATGAATTTACACAAAATTGGCAAGATATCGAACAAGATTATAATGATTACCAGAAATTAATAGCTCAAGATGAAAGTGATTTAAGCCCAGCACAAAAAGCAGAGATACAAGTATTAGAAGAAAGACTAGCAAAAGCAAAAGAAAATTTACAAGATTTGTTATTAAAAGTAGCTAAAAATGTAGTAGGGCAAGATATAGGAAAAGAAGTAAAAGAAATTTATATAGTAGAAGGAAGTATAATTTCTAATAGATATGTATATAATGATGGAACAAAAGATGAAGAACCAAGGACTCAATGGTCAGAAATAAGAAATAAAGAAGCTATTAATTTAATGAAAGATTATAATAGTCTAACAGCTATGAACGGATTAAAAGAGTATAGTGATAAGATAGCATTAGAACCAGATAAGGCAGAAAAAATATTACAATATCAAAAAGAATTAGCTCAAAAAAACGTTGAAATATTTGAAAAAATGTCAGAAGCACAAGAAAGAGTAATACAAGAACAGCAAACAACCCAAGAACAAAACGAAAAAGATGATGGAATGGAAATAGAATAGATAAAATAACAAAAATAGTATAAAATTTCCACTCTTTGCAAACAATATGTGTAAAACATATTAGCAAGGAGTGGGATTTTTTTGAAAGTAGATAAAATATTAAAAATAAATGGCACATTACTAGATAAAAATCAATTAGAAAACCATTTACAAAAAATAGCATCTAATCATAATTTAAGTAACAAATCTAAAAAAGACACCTATCCAATACCACATTTAATAGAAAATTATGAAACCATACAAACGGTATATCAATTATTAAACGAACATTTAAAACTAGGAATTGGAATTCATCCAGCAGGAGAATGGTTATTAGACAATTTCTATATCATAGAAGAAACTGTCAAACAAATCCAAAAAGAATTACCCTTAAAAAAATATACCAATTTTGTGGGAATTAGTAATGGAACCTATCAAGGATTCGCAAGAATCTATGTACTTGCAGCAGAAATTGTAGCTTATACAGATAATAAAATTGAAAGAAAAGATTTAGAAGATTATTTAGCAAGTTATCAAACGAAAAAAACATTAAGTATGGAAGAAATATGGAATATAGGAATCTTTTTACAAATTGCCATTATTGAAAATATTAGAGAGATTTGCGAAAAAATTTATAGTAGCCAAATTCAAAAATATAAAGCAGAAAATATTGCTGAAAGATTAATAGAAAATAAAACAAAACAAGAGCAAACTTTTAATAATGTCAAAAAATTAGAAAAAAGTATCTATCAAGATATGAGATATCCATTTATTGAATATATGTCCTATATTTTAAAAAGATATGGAAAAAAAGGATATAGTTATTTAAATGCACTAGAAGAAACAGTAGAAATGGCAGGAACCACCATATCAGAAGTAATAAAAAAAGAACATTTTGATATTGCAACAAGAAAAGTATGGATGGGAAATAGTATTACAAGCATAAAAACCATTCAAAGAATTAATTTTTTAGAAATCTTTGAAAAAATAAATGGAGTAGAAGAACTATTAAAACAAGACCCTGCAAAAGTGTATAGCAAAATGGATAACAATACCAAAGAATATTATAGAAATAAAATAAAAGAAATATCTAAAAAAACAAAAATATCTGAAATTTATATTGCTAGAAAAATACTAGAATTAGCACAAAAAGAAAGACCAGGTACAAAAGCATATCATATAGGATATTATCTAATAGATAAAGGAATCAATGAATTATATGATATGTTACAATATAAAACTAGTAGACAAATGGAACCAAAAGATAAAGTAAAAGCCTATTTATTAGGAATAACAGCATTCAGTATTCTTTTAACACTTGCCATAGTAAGTATATTAAAAATACCACTAGGCTGGGCAATTTTAGCCTTTATTTTATGTTATATACCAGCTTCAGAAATAGCCATTCAAATCGTACAATATGTATTAAGCAAAATCATAAAACCAAAATTAATTCCTAAACTAGATTTCTCACAAGGCATACCAGAAGAAAATACAACCATGGTGGTCATTCCGACCATTTTAAAATCAAAAGAAAAAGTAGCAGAATTAATGAAAAAATTAGAAGTATTTTATTTAGCAAATAAAAGCGAAAACCTATATTTCACCTTATTAGGAGACTGTTCTCAAAGTAGTTTAGAAGAAGAACCTTTTGATAAGGAAGTAATCGAAGAAGGAAAAAAACAAGTAGCAGAATTAAACAAAAAATATCCCCAAAAAGGATTATCCCGTTTCCATTTTATGTATCGAAAAAGGATATGGAATGAAAAAGAAAATAGCTATTTAGGATGGGAACGAAAAAGAGGGATGTTAAACCAATTTAATGAATATCTATTAGGACATGAATTAAATCCTTTCCGAGAAAATACGATAAAAGAAGAGATACAAAAAGAGGAAACAATAACGTTACCAAAATTTAAATATATGATTACTTTAGATGCAGATACAGATTTAATTTTAAATTCAGCTTTAGAATTAGTAGGAGCAATGGCACACATTTTAAACACACCAGTAGTAGACCCAAAGAAAAATGTAGTAGTAGAAGGATATGGAATTATGCAACCAAGAGTAGGGGTAAATCTAGACATTAGTTATCAAACTTTATTTACCCAAATTTTTGCAGGTGCGGGAGGAATTGATTCTTATACAAATGCCATTTCAGATATTTATCAAGACAACTTCCAAGAAGGAATCTTCACAGGAAAAGGAATCTATAATTTAGAAGTTTTTTCAAAAGTTTTAAGAAATGCCATTCCAGAAAATACAGTCTTAAGTCATGATTTATTAGAAGGAAATTATCTAAGATGTGGCTTAGCAAGTGATGTTGTATTAATGGATGGATATCCAACCAAATATAATAGTTTTATGACAAGGCTAACTAGATGGATAAGAGGAGATTGGCAAATTATAGGGTGGTTAAAACCAAATTTAACAATCCAAGGCAAAAAAATAAAAAATCCATTAAATTTACTATCTAAATATAAAATAAAAGACAATTTAAGAAGGAGCCTACTAGAAATTAGTGTATTAACAGCGATATTTTATATGATATGTTTATCTAATATATTGCATATCCATATAGATGCCATAAATAGCATACTAATTTTAGCCATCATTTTTCCTTTTCTATTAGAAATTCTAAATCATTTTATTTTCAAAAAAGAGGGAGAACAAAAGCAAAAAACTTTTACTCCTAAAATTGCAGGACTAAAAGGAGCCATTTCAAGATTAATAATTACCTTAGGATGTCTTCCTTATAAAGCATATTGCTCTTTAAAAGCAATAGCAAAAACCATATATCGTCTAGGAATTAGCCATTGTCACCTATTAGAATGGACGACTTCAGAAGAAGCAGAAAAACAAGCCAAATCTACACTGACAGCATATATGACACAGATGGCAGTAAATATCATATTAGGAATTTTAGCAATTGGTATTGGCTTGATAACAAATCATGTATTAGGCACGATACTAGGAATTTTATGGGTTATCACACCAATAATGATGTGGTATATTAGCAAAGAGAAAAAAGAAATAGAACCAATAGAAAAATTAAATTCAGAAGAAAAAGAATTCTTAAAAGAATTAGGAAAAAGAACATGGAAATATTTTGAGACTTACTTAACAGAAGAGAATAACTATCTTATCACAGACAATTATCAAGAAGATAGAAAACAAAAAATAGTACCAAGGACCTCATCTACCAATATCGGGCTATCTTTGTTAGCTGTTATTTCTGCTTATGATATGGGGTATATAGAACAAGACAAAGCAATAGAATTACTAGAAAAAATAATAACTACTGTTAACACACTTCCAAAATGGAATGGACACTTATATAATTGGTATCAAATTCAAACCAAAGAGCCATTGATTCCAAGATATATTTCAACAGTAGATAGTGGAAATTTTGTAGGATATTTATATACAGTAAAAAGTTTTCTAAAAGAAATAAAAAATAGTAAGCCAGAAAAAATAAATCATATCATACAAATAATAGATGATATCATAGAAAATACAGACTTTTCTTTATTATATTGCAAGGAAAATCAACTTTTTTCTATTGGATTTAATATAGAAGAAAATAAATTAACAGATTCCTATTATGACTTATTAGCTTCAGAAGCAAGACAAGCAAGTTTAGTAGCAATTGCAAAAAAAGACATTCCAGTAAAGCATTGGAACTACTTAAGTAGAACGCTTACTATTCTAGGAAAATATAAAGGACTAATATCTTGGTCAGGAACAGCATTTGAGTATTTAATGCCAAATATCAATATCCCAAAATATAAAGGAAGTTTATTAGATGAATCTTGTCAATTTATGATAAAAAGCCAAATAGAATATACTGGAAAACTGAACTTACCATGGGGAATCTCAGAAGCAGCATTTAATGTGAAAGACCTACAAGGAAATTATCAGTACAAAGCCTTTGGAATACCATGGCTTGGTCTAAAAAGAGGATTAGCAGATGAAATGGTGGTATCTGCCTATGGAGGGATACTGGCAATTTCACAAGCTCCAAAGGAAGTAATGAAAAACATCAAGCAATTTCAAGAATTAGGCATGTATGACAAATATGGATTTTATGAATCAGTTGATTTTACACCAGAAAGAGTGGAAAAAGGAAAAACAGCAAGTGTTGTAAAAACTTATATGGCACATCACCAAGGATTGATTTTATTATCTCTTAATAACTTATTCCATGATGATATATTGCCAAAAAGATTTTTAAAAAATCCAGAAATAGAAGCAGTAGAAATTTTATTACAAGAAACCATGCCAGAAACCTCTATTATCACAAAAGAGAAAAAAGAAAAAGTAGAAAAACTAAAATATAAAGATTATGAAAATTATATACAAAACACTTATACCAAAATAGATAATCGATTGACAAGAGGTAATGTGATTTCTAATGAAGATTATGTTATTGCCATGAATCAAAAAGGAGCAGGTGTTAGTAAATATAAAGACAAATATATCAATAGATTTAAACCAACAGACGATTACCCACAAGGAATCTTTTTTGCTATCAAAAATATTAAAACAAAAGAAATATGGAGTTCTTATTATCCACATAATGACAATAAAGCAAGTAAATATCAAATTAGTTTTATGCCAGATAAAAATGAACAAGAAATTACCAATGGAAATATAAAAACAACCATTAAGACAACAATTGCACCAAATGAACCAGTAGAAATTAGAAGAGTTCTATTAGAAAATCTAGGAAAAGAAGAAGAAATATTAGAAATAACATCTTATTTTGAACCAGTTTTATCTAGTAAAGAACAAGATTATGCACATCCCGCATTTAATAATTTATTTTTATTATTTCATTATCATGAACCAACAGGAAGTATTATACTAAAAAGAAGAGAAAGAGAAAAACCAAAAAATAAACTATATTTAGCTGCAAACTTGACAACAAATGCAGAAACCATAGGAGATTTAGAATATGAAATAGATGAAGACAAATTAATAGGAAGAGGAAATTTAGATGTGCCAGTGATGATAAAAAAATCCATTCCGTTTTCTAAAAAAATAGGATTAGTTACAGAACCTATTATAGCACTAAAAAGAACAGTAAAAGTAAAGCCAGAAGATAAAGTAGAATTAGACTTTTTGATTTCCATAGGAGAAGAAAAAGAAAAAGTAGTAGAGCAAATAGAAAAATATCAAAAAATCGAAAATGTACAAAAAGCATTTGACTTATCAAAAGCAAGAGTAGAAGCACAAAGTAGATATTTAAGAATGAAAGGAAAAGAAATAGAAAATTATCAAAAAATGCTATCTTATATCATTTTTGATGATAGTGTAAAATCTGTTTTAATGGAAAAACAAAAAAATGAGGAATATAAACAAAGTGACCTATGGAAATATGGGATTTCTGGAGATGTTCCTATTATATTAGTAAAAGTAGAAAATGTAAATGAAACTTATATTGTCAAAGAAGTATTAAAAGCATATGAATTTTTTAGAACACAAAATATTGAAACAGAAATAGTGATTTTAGATGAAGAAAAACATAGCTATGAAAACTATGCAAGAGAAGAAATAGAAAATGCAATTTTAAATTATCATATGGGATATTTAAAAAATCAAAAAAACGGAATTTTCATTTTATCAAAAGGAGAGATGGAGAAAAAAGACATTAGTTTATTAGAATTTATTTCCAAAATTATCATCAATAGTGATAAAGGAGGATTGACTAATAACATCAAAGAATTAGAAGAAGAATTTTTAGAAAAAGAAAAGAAAATAGGAGAAGAAGCAAATCTACCAATATTGTTAGAAGAAGGAAATGATGATATCGATATTTTACAAAATAAAGAGGATTTCAAATATTACAATGAATATGGAGGATTTACACCAGATGGAAAAGAATATTGGATAAAAATAAACAAAGAAAATAGATTGCCAACTGTATGGAGTCATATCATGGCAAATGAAAAATTTGGAACCATTGTAACAGAAAATATGGGAGGATATAGTTGGTATAAAAATAGTAGACTCAATCGTGTGACAAGTTGGGAAAATAATCCGGGATTAGATATTCCATCAGAAATCATTTATATAAAAGACAAAGATAATCAAAAAACATGGTCACTAGGATTAAATCCAATGCCAGATAATCGTAATTATAATGTCATTTATGGATTTGGATATTGTAAATATTTGCACAAAAGTGATGGAATAGAACAAGAACTAGAAGTATTTGTACCAAAAGAAGATAGCCTAAAAGTCAACTTATTACATTTAAAAAATATAACACCAAATCGTAAAAAATTAAAATTATATTATTATATAAAACCAGTCATAGGAGAAGATGAAATAAAAACTAATTCCCATATCCACTTGCAATATGATAAAAACAACAATACTATCTGCATGAAAAACATGTATACACAAGATGCAGGAAATTTTCAAAGTTATGTATCTTGTAGTGAACCAATCAAAAGTTATACTGGAAATAAAAACTTCTTTTTAGGTAAGGGTGGATTATCCAATCCACAAGGACTTAAGAAAGTAACATTAGGCAATGAAAACAGTTTAGGAAAAAATACTTGTATTGCTTATGAAATAGAAGTAGAATTAGAAAGCTTTTCACAAAAAGAAATTGCCTTTACACTAGGTGCGGAAGAAAAGGTAATGGATTGTAAAAATATGGCATATAAATATCAAAAAATTCAAAATTGTAGACAAGAATTAGACAAAGTAAAAAATTTCTGGAAAATGTTGTTACGGAAAATTGCAAGTATATACACCATTAGAATCCATTAATATTATGCTAAATGGATGGACTGTATATCAAACCATTGAAAGTAGATTATTAGGAAGAAGCGGATATTATCAATCAGGGGGAGCTTATGGATTTAGAGACCAATTGCAAGATACATTAGGATTAAAATATATACATCCAGAATTTTTAAAACATCAGATTGTAAAACATGCAAAACATCAATTTGTAGAAGGAGATGTAGAACATTGGTGGCATGAAGAAACAGGAAGAGGAATTCGTACTAGATTTTCAGATGATTTATTATGGCTAGTTTATGTGACACTAGAATATATCAACCATACAGGTGATACTAGCATATTAGAAATAGAAATTCCATATTTACAAGGAGAATTGCTAAAAGAAGGAGAAGATGAAAAATATGATAAATATCAAGTAACATCTTTTAAAGAACCACTTTATGAGCACTGTAAAAAAGCAATTGAAAGGAGTTTAAATTTCGGAGAAAATGGACTACCGAAAATTGGCTCTGGAGATTGGAATGACGGATTTAGTACAGTAGGGAATAATGGAAAAGGAGAAAGTGTTTGGCTAGGATTTTTCTTATATGGTATACTAGATAAATTCATTCCAATTTGCAAGCAAAAAGGAGAAGAAGAATTAGCACAAAAATACACAACCATTCAGAATCAGCTAAAAAGAGCATTAAATACAAATGGATGGGATGGTAGATGGTATAAAAGAGCTTTTATGGATGATGGAAATATACTAGGAAGTATGGAAAATGACGAATGTAGAATTGATAGTATTGCACAAAGTTGGAGTATTATTTCACAAGCAGGAGATAATGATAAAAAATATATTTCTATGGACAGTTTAGAAAATCATTTAGTAGATAGAGAAAATGGAATTATTAAATTATTAGACCCACCATTTGCAAAAGGAAAATTAGAACCAGGATATATCAAAGCATATTTACCAGGAGTAAGAGAAAATGGAGGACAATATACCCATGCAGCTATTTGGGTAATCATTGCAGAAGCACTACTTGGATTTGGAGATAAAGCATTAGAATTTTATCGAATGATAAATCCAATTGAACACAGCAGAACAAAAGATGCAAGTAATAAATATAAAGTAGAGCCATATGTTATTCCAGCAGATATTTATGGAGCAGGAAATTTAGCAGGAAGAGGTGGATGGACATGGTATACTGGTTCTTCTAGCTGGTTCTATAAAGCAGGAATAGAATATATTTTAGGATTAAAAATAGAAAATGGATATTTAAGAATAGACCCATGTATTCCAAAAGATTGGAAAGAATATAGTATGCAATATAAGTGGGAAAACAGTGTGTATACTATAAAGGTTTCAAATCCTAATAATAAAAATACAGGAGTGACAAAAGTACTTTTAAATGGAATAGAAGTAGAGAATAAGATTAAACTAGATAATAGTAATGGTATCTATCATATAGAGGTTTTGATGTGAGGTTTGAAACAATAAGAAATAAGTGTCAGTAGATTTATTGATGCTTATTTTTTTACATAAAAGACTATAAAAAATAATGCATTTGTGATATAAATAATATTAACAGTAGAAGATAAAAAATATATGACATGGAAGGAGAAAATAAACGAGGAGGTATAGAATGGAAGAATATTTCGATGTTTTAAATGAAAGAGGAGAATTTACAGGAAAAATAGAGTCAAGAGAGAAATGCCATAAAGAAGGATTATGGCATAAAGCAGTTGCTATTTTTATCATCAATTCTAAAAAACAAGTATTATTACAAAAAAGAAGTGGAACCAAAAAATTATGGCCTAATATGTGGGATATAACAGCAGGCGGGCATGTATTAGCAGGAGAATTTGGATTTGAAACAGTGATAAGAGAAATAAAAGAAGAGTTGGGTGTAACATTAGATAAAGATAATATAACTTTTATAGGAGCATCTATCTCAAGTAATTTAAAAGGTGATATTGTAAACAATCATTTTAATGAATATTATATTGTTAATGAAGATATAGATGAAACAAAATTAATTTTACAAGAAGAAGAGGTCTCAGACATTAAATGGGTAGATGAAGATGAAATCATAAAAAGAGTGCAAGATAATTACAATGGGATAACAGATAAACAAGGCTGTTGGGAATATTTAATGAAATATTTTGAATGGTTAAATAAATGAAAATAGGAAAAGATAGATAAAAGAATATCATTTTCCAATAGTAAAATATAAAAAAACATATTGGTTAGTAATTTCTTAAATACAAATAAATTTTTAAGAAACGAAGAATTATTTCCATTGTAAAAGAGAAAAATATTTGATATAATAAAAATGAAAATATTAAAATAAAAATACAAGGGGTAACGAATGAAAACAAAAAAAATATTAAAAATAATCTCTATCATAATAGGAATCATTATTATTTTTTTCATGATAATGATGAATAAGGAAGAAAGTACAATTTTAAAAAAACAAGCACAATTGCCAAATTCAGCGACAATGCAAACACAACAAACCGAAGATATATATGATGTTATTTTGTTTTTTGGACAATCTAATATGGCAGGGTTCATGAGTATTGGGATAGAAGAAAGATATAATTTAACAGACAGTAATACAGTAAAAGAATATTCATCCAGAACAGGAATAGATGAAGACATCATAAATAGAAGCTGGGTGACAAGTTATACAGTACCTTTGGTAGAACCAAATACTGTTTTTGAATATCACACTTTAGATAATTCCTTATATGATTTATCAGATTTAAATGAAGATGGATATATAGCAGATGGTGCTACAATAGAACCAAAAAAATATAATGGAGAAGGTTTATATTATGATTATATAAACAATAAATTTTTTGGTATGTGGAGCACAGGAAGACCAAGTTGGATTAAGGAAAATAGTTATACATTTAGTAATGCTTATGGAACTAACATGATGAACGAATTTGCAAAATATTATTATGAAAAAACAGGTCATAAAGTAGTTTGTGTAAACACAGCACAAGGAGGACAAGCTATTGCAAACTTTACTCCTGGTACAATAATACAAGATGCAGCTGGGACTAACATAAAATTATATGATGCAATGGCTAATAAGTATTTAAATGCAATTAAATATTTGCAAGATCATAATATGAAAATAGGAAATAAATCTTTTGTAATGTTTCAAGGCGAAAATGAGGCTGGACATAATTCAAGTAGTATTATATCAACATATAAAAGCAACTTTCAAAAGATAAAAAATCAATTAAAACAGGACTTAGGAATAAATCAAGGTGCCATCGTACTAACAGGACATTATCCTGGATTGTATGAAGGTGTATCTTATGCAGAAGGAGTAAAATCAATTCATGAAGCACAAACTCAACTAATTAATGAAAATGAAGACATTATATTAGGTTCAGATTTTCCATATAAACATTATGTGCCAGGAGAAGAAGATTATAATAATACGGAATTATATGACTATAAAGCTAATATGGGTGGAGTAGATTATGATACAGCTTTAGAAAATGCAAAATTAGTGGTAGGTAGCAAGAATGATGATAATTTATTTCATTTTACATCTGCAGCACTTTCACAAATAGGAAAAGAAACAGCAATCAATATGTATAATTCAATGATAGCAAATATAGCAGAAACAACAGTAACATTAAATCAAAATTCATATATCTATGATGGAACCGAAAAACAACCAGAAGTAGTAGTAAAAGACGGAGATACAACCCTAATAAAAGGAGTCGATTATACAATAAGCTATATCGATAATATAAATGCAGGAACAGCCAAAGTGATAATAGCAGGAAAAG
>CALXCD010000024.1 GCA_944386715.1 uncultured Clostridia bacterium | reverse complement strand
TTGCTTAAAAATTGCATTTTATAGGTAAATTGCATTTACTTTTTCGAAATTGCATTTAACTTTTCAATTGACCATTTTTTATCTTTGTTTTAGCAATTTGTACGAACTATTTTCATACACTATTTTTAGGTGATATAAATGAATATTGTTCCAACTGATGTTCCTTATACTTCTTTTTTACTACAACAAAATTTGAATACTTTGCTACAGCAATATCCATTTCTTAATGTTCAAGTTGTTGGTCTTAGTGTTCTTGGTAAGCCAATTTATGCTGTTCGTTTAGGCAAAGGTTCTAGAAAAGTTTTTTATTCTGCTTCTATTCATGCTAATGAGTGGATTACTAGTGTCGTTTTAATGAAGTTTATAGAAGATTATGCTACTTCCTATTTAACTAATAGAAATTTGTCCAGTTACTCTGTTAGAAGTCTTTTTCAAAATGTTTCTATTTATTTAATTCCTATGGTGAATCCAGATGGTGTGGATTTAGTAACTGGTGCTATTTCTGAAGGTGATTTTGCTTATTCTTCTGCCAGACGAATTGCTAATATATATCCTTCTATCCCTTTTCCAAGTCGGATGGAAAGCCAATATCAATGGTGTGGATTTAAATTTACAATTTCCTGCTGGTTGGGAGAATGCTAGAGATATTAAATATTCTCAAGGTTTTACCTCTCCTGCCCCACGTGATTTTGTAGGATTCGGTCCTTTAACTGAACCTGAAGCTTTGGCTATTTATGATTTTACATTAATGCATGATTTTAGATTAGTTATTGCTTTTCATACACAGGGGCAAGAAATTTATTGGCAATTCCAAAATTATAATCCTTCTCAAAGTTTTGAAATTGGGACTAAGCTTGCTAATGTTAGTGGCTATCGATTAGCTGAAACTCCTTATAATTCTAGTTTTGCAGGTTTTAAGGATTGGTTTATTCAAAATTATAATAGACCTGGATATACGATTGAAGCAGGTATTGGAGTAAATCCTTTGCCTATCTCTCAGTTTGATGAGATTTATCAAGATAATCTTGGTATTTTAGTTTTAGGGGCTGTTTTATAAAAGCAAGAAACTAAAAATCTCTTGCTTTTTTATTTTTTTAACACCTCTCATTTTAATTTGTAGTTACTTTATATCTTTATCACAATCATTCCAAAAATCATAAATCACATTGGAAAGAACTTTTGGATTATCAATATTTATCATTTTTGTATCTCCTCTATTTATTGTAACTTGTATGGATGATTATTGTACTAAACTACATGTATTTTTTAGACTACCTACATAGTTCTTATTTTTTCTCTATTTTAATTAATTGTTCTAATATTTTATTAATATTTGGAAAAACAATATTTTTCATTCCATGATTATATAAATTTAAAACTTTATTAGCTTTATATATTATTTCCATCTGCAATTTATTTGATAATCTTATTGGTACTTTATTTTTTATATATTGACTTTCAATATACTCTTTAGTTACAGGGAACATATTTTGTATTAAAAATGCACTATATGTATTAGCAACATCTCCAAAAACTATAGTATCAATTGATGGCTTTTTACCTAATTTTATTTGTTTTTGAATTTTATTTTTATAAATCTCTTGATATTTTTCTATTTTCGTACTAACTGGAATAAACCATATAATATTATCATATTTCTTACTTTTAAAGCAAAAATAACAAGGTCTTTTATTGCCTTTTTCTTTATTTTGCATTAATTCTTTATCATTTATAATTTCAAAAAATATATCTTTTATAAAATAAAAATATCCTATATTTATTTGCATCTTCTATTTCTCCTTTATAATATTGAAGGCTCACCATTTCTGGTAAGCCCCAATAATTTATTCACTCTCTTATTTATTAGTCGCTTAAAGAGGTAGCGACAAACACATTTATTCACTCTCTCATTTATCAGTCGCCAAAGGGGCGGCGACAAACACATTTATTAAAAACAATGATGTTCTTAATTAGTATATTCATAATAGCATAAAATATAATATATTGTCAATAATTTTTCGTTACATTTTATCTTATTGTTTAAATTTTCCTATAATTAAATTTTTTAATCTGTTATTTACTTCATCTGTTGTAAGGCGTAAATGTTCATATAGCATTTTTCGAACTGCTTCTTTTGGATAAAATGGATTGATACTGCTAAATGCTTCTGCCATTTCGTCAGCATTTTGATACCATTTTGTATTTAATTTGGTTGCTTGTTCTATATTTTTGTTTTTTATTTTAGTTCATTTTCACATTCTTCGTTATTAAATATTTGTTGTATATTTTTACAAGTATCACTTGCAATTTTATTTAATGCTTCTGAAGTGAAAAATGCTTGATGTGATGTAATAATTAAATTTGGCATAGATAATAAGATAGATAAGTTATTATCTCTTTTATAGGAATTTGACATGTCTCTAAGGAAAAATTCATCTTCGTCTTCATATACATCTAGTCCTACGCCACCTATTTTCCCTGTTTCCATTTCCTTGATTAGACTTTTTGTATCAATTAATTTTCCTCTACTACAATTAATTAGGATAACACCTTTTTTCATTTTTTTGATACTTTGTGAGTTTATTATTTTTTCTGTTTCTGGTGTTAATGGACAATGTAATGAGATAATATCAGATTTTGCATATAATTCATCTAAGTCTACATATTTAAATCCTAATTCTTGACTAGCTTTCTCATCTGGGTAAACATCATAAGCAATGACATTTGCTCCAAATCCATTCATGATTTTAATAAATACTTTTCCTATTTTTCCAGTTCCGATAACTCCCACTGTTTTTCCATGAATATCAAAACCTAATAATCCATCTAATGTAAAGTTATATTTTCTAGTACGTTGATAAGATTTGTATAATTTTCTAGTGATATTTAGTAATAATGCCACTGCGTGTTCTGCAACTGCATATGGAGAATATTGTGGTACTCTTACAACACGTATATCTCCTTTATTTTCTAAATCTACATTGTTAAATCCTGCACATCTTAGTGCTATTAATTTTATTTCATTTTCTTTTAAGATTTTTAGTGTTTTTTTATCTACTTTATCATGTACAAATACACATACTGCGTCAAATCCTTTTGTTAATGGTGCTGTTTCTGCATTTAGAGTTGTTTCAAAATAGGTTATGTCATATCCATAATCTTTATTATATTGATTAAATATTTTTTTATCATATTCTTTTGTGTCAAAAAAAGCTATTTTTATCATTGTGAATCCCTCCTCATATTTTTCCACTTGCTATTTTAACACTTTTTATTTCTGTTGTCTATGTTTCTATTTTATTTTTCTTATGCTATTGAAATTTTGCTTTTTTTGAATTTTGTATATTTATTAGATTTTCTTTTATTATATAAAAAAACAACAGCCATTTGCTCGCTGTTGTTTTTTGTTCTCCCCTTTAATTCTTTTTAATCTTCCTGCTCGGCAATGTCAATAAGCTCTTCCACAGATATACAGCATAAACTGAAACAGTCCATTATCTCTGCAATATGATATTCCAAAGATTTCCCCGAACTGTCCAGAGCTTCTTGAAAAATTTCCCAATCTTCAAAAATATTTTCATCGCAGCTTTTACTTTTACACAGTATAAATGCCGTTTCTAGTAAACTATCTTCTGGTATTTCATCCAGCCGTAATTCCAAGTTTTCTTGATGGATATAATCATCCATTTTAGACAAATCGATAGTTTCGGCAATCGCTTCCAGCTCTTCTAGCCGGTTTGCCCTCATCAGGTCTGCCACGTGTTCTTTTTTCATTTCCTCGATTGTTTTCACTAAAAACTTTACAACTTGCTCTCTTTTCATGTCTATTCTCCTTTTGTTTTTTTATTTAAATTAGTTGTTTTTAGTTTAGGGAGAACAAGCAACTAATTTATGTTAATATTATATACTGTTTTTATTGATACGTCAATGATATCGTTTCCTTTTATGTTATCTATAATATAGTTTTATCGTTATATGTGGCTTTTTTCTATATTAAATTTTCTGGATTAAGAGCTTGTAATTCTGGTAATACGAATTTTCCATCTTTTCTGATTAGTACACCATCAAAATAGATTTCTCCTCCCCCATATTCAGGTGTTTGTATTTGCACAATATCCCAATGGATAGCTGACCTATTTCCATTATCACTTTCTTCTAAACTATCTCCTGGTGTAAAATGAAAACTCCCTCTTATTTTTTCATCAAATAAAGTATCACCTATCGCTTTTGTCACATAAGGATTTAGTCCAAAGGCAAATTCTCCAATATATCTTGCTCCTTCATCTGTATCTAATATTTCATTTAGTCTTTCTGTATGATTAGAGGTAGCTTTTATAATTTTTCCATCTTTAAATTCTAATCTAATATCATGAAATGTATTTCCTTGATATTTTGTTTCTGTATTATAGGTAATATATCCATTAACGCTATCTTTAACTGGACAAGATGCAACCTCTCCGTCTGGTATATTAAAAGTTCCTGTATATTTTTGTGCTGGAATTCCTTTAATACTAAATTTCAAATCTGTATTAGGTCCTAAAATATGTACTTTATCTGTTTTATTCATTAACTCTACTAGAGCATCCATTGCTTTTGACATTTTGGCATAATCCAAGGTGCATACTTTAAAATAAAAATCTTCAAATTCTTCTGTATTCATTTGACTCATTTGTGCCATAGAGGCATTTGGGTATCTTAAAATACACCATTTCGTATGTTTCACTCTTTCCTCGAAATGAACTGGCACTGTATAATAAGTATTATATAAATCAAGATTTTCTTTTGATATTCCACTTAATTCTGAGGTATTAGAGGTTGCTCTTATTCCAATATAGGCATCTACATCTTTCATTCTTTGTAAGTCATGTTTCGCATAAGTTTCAATTTGTTCTTTATTGGCATTTTCTAACATGGTTCTTAAAATACTATCATCTATGATATTAAAAAATGGTTTAGCTCCTATCTCTTCTGCTTTTTTTATTAATTCTTTTCCTAAGGGAATTCCATCTTTTCCTATCATTTCAATTAATATTTTTTCGTTTTTTTGCAATTTTACTGAATATTCTAGTAATTGTTTTGCTAATTTTTCTATTCTTATATCTTTCATTTTTATCACCTTTTTTATTAATTTATATGATTTTTACTTTATTATTTAAGAAAACCAACAGTCACTTGCTCACTGTTGGTTTCTGTTCTCCCTTATTTTTTATTATTCTTCCTCGTCATCATCATCTTCTTCTGAGTGTTTGCCACTCAAAAGTTCTTCTAAGGTATACTCGAAAAGGTTGCAATCTTCCATTAAGTCTGCAACCTGAATTTCAAGTGGTTGCCCTGAATTCCTTAATGTTTCTACAAATTCGCTCCAATCTTCCCATACCTCATGGTCCCAACTGTTGCCAGCATTCAGAACAAATACCAGTTCCAGCAAACAATCTTCCGGAACTTCTGTTAACTTTAGCTGGAGCCGACCGATAGATTCGACATTGTCATCAAAATCCGACATGTCAAATTCTTTTACCAGTTCTTCTAGCTCCTCTACTCTGTTTGCCCGCATCAAATCTGCAATGTGCTCCTGTTTTGCTTGATTAACTCTTTCTCGCAAAATTTTTATTGCCTTTTCTCTTTTTGTTATCATTTTTTTCTCCTTGCTTTTTTATTTAAATTAGCTGTTTTTAGGGAGAACAATCAACTAATTTATGTTAATATTATACATCATTTTTACCAAAAAGTCAATTTTAACATAACATCTCATATTTCTAATGTTAATTGCAAATTCTAATTTTAAGCTGTTTCTTTTTCATTATTGCTATCTGGTATTTGTCTTTTCTTTTTTACAATAGGTTTGCGAGGTTCTTTATTTTGCCCTTCTTCAATTTTAGGACCTGCATTATCTAAAACGGTTGCTTTTGTAATAATGCATTTTTCAATATTTGGATTAGATGGTATTTCAAACATGATATCTCTCATGATTTCTTCAATAATTGAACGAAGTCCTCTTGCACCAGTTTTTCTTTCAATTGCTTTTTCTACAATTGCTTCTAGTGCTTCTTGTTCAAAGATAAGTTCTACTCCATCTATTTCAAATAATTTTTGATATTGTTTTACCAATGAGTTCTTTGGTTCTATTAGTATTTTAATCAATGCTTCTTTATCTAAGTCTCTAAGTGTTGCTACAATAGGTAATCTTCCTATAAATTCTGGAATTAATCCAAATTTTAACAAGTCTTGTGGCAATAATTCTTGGAAAATTTCATATTTACTAATTTCTTTTTGGCTTTCTATTTTAGAACCAAATCCAATTGATTTTTTTCCAGTTCTATCTTTAATAATATTTTCTAATCCTTCAAAAGCTCCACCACAAATAATTAAAATGTTTTCTGTGTTAATTTGTAATAATTCTTGATTAGGATGTTTTCTTCCTCCTTGTGGTGGTACAGAAGCAATGGTTCCTTCTATTATTTTTAAAAGTGCTTGCTGTACACCTTCTCCACTAACATCTCTTGTGATAGATGGATTTTCAGATTTTCTTGTAATCTTATCTATCTCATCAATATAAATGATTCCTTTTTCTGCTTTTGGAATATCTCCATCTGCTGCTTGGATTAGTTTTAATAAGATGTTTTCTACATCTTCTCCTACATACCCTGCTTCTGTTAATGTTGTTGCATCAGCAATTGCAAATGGTACATTTAAGATTTTTGCTAGTGTTTTTGCAAGTAAAGTTTTTCCACATCCTGTAGGTCCTAATAATAATATATTACTTTTTTGAATTTCTACATCTTCTTTATTTGCATTTTCTTCATGTGCAATTCTTTTATAATGATTATATACTGCCACTGATAATGTTTTTTTAGCTTCTTCTTGACCAATGACATAGTCATCTAGTACTTGTTTTATTTCCTTTGGACTTGGAATATTATTTAGTTCATTTAAAGTATATCCTGCTTTTTCATCATCATATAATTCAGCTTCAATAATACTTTCACATAAATCAACACATTCGTCACAAATATATACACCAGGTCCTGCTACTATTTTTCTAACATTTTCCTGTGCTTTTCCACAAAAAGAGCATCTTACACTTTTTGGTACATCATTCTTTGCCATTCTTCATTCTCCTCTTATTTATTTCTTATTTTCTTTTGTCCATAATACCATCTATTAATCCGTATTTTAAAGCTTCTTCTGCTGTCATATAGTTATCTCTTTCTGTATCTTTTTGGATGGTTTCTATTGTTTGACCTGTTCTTTCACTTAAAAATTTATTTAATTTTTCTCTTGTTTTTACTAAGTGGTCTGCATGAATTTTTACTTCTGTTGCTTGACCAGAAATTCCTCCGCCACCAATTAATGGTTGATGGATTAATATTTCAGCATTTGGAGTTGCAAATCTTTTTCCTTTTTCTCCTGCTGCTAAAAGGGCTGCTCCCATACTTGCTGCCATTCCAATACAAATGGTGGAAACTGGACAACTAATATAATTCATGGTATCGATAATTCCCATTCCATCTGTGATAGAACCTCCTGGTGAATTGATATATAAATTGATATCTTTATCTGGGTCTTCTGATTCTAAGAATAATAATTGTGCAATGACTAAACTAGAGGTTGTTGGGTTAACATCTTCTCCTAAAAAGATAATTCTATCTTTTAATAATCTAGAAAAGATATCATAAGATCTTTCTCCTTTACTTGTTTGTTCTATTACATAAGGTACTAAACTATTTCTTTCTAACATTTTTTATTTCCTCCTTTATCCTTAGATATTTTAAAAATTTTTATATTTTTGAGTTTCTAAAATATCTGTTAGCTATTTATAATATATATCATTATTTTGATAGATATACAAGTGTTTTTTTATATTTTTGTTAAAAACGGTAAAATGGAACACATAGGAATCATGCCCCCTTTTATGTTCCATTTTTTGTTTCTATTTGTCTGCTTTTTTTTCTTTCTTTTTATTTTCTTCTTTTTTATCTTCCTTTTTTTCTTCTTTTTTTACTGCTTTTTTCATTTTTGCATTATCTACAATGAAGTTAATTGCTTTTTCTGATTCGATTCCTTGTTTAATATATTTTCTTACATTTTCATTTTTCATGAATTCTTCATCATTTTCTTTACCATAGTTTTTAGCCATTTCTTTTAATTTTTCTTCTAATTCATCGATAGAAGCTTCTAATTTTTCAGCTTTGATAACAGCTTCTAAAGCCAAACGAGATTTGATGGCATCTATTGCTTGAGGTTCATATTCTTTTTCCATATCTGCTTTTGTTTTTCCCATCATTTGAAGATATTGTTCTAATTTTAGTCCTTGATAAGATAATCTTTGTTCAATGTCTTTTAACATGTTTTCTACTTCTGTTTCAATCATTCCACTTGGGATATCTACTTTTGCATCTTCGCATACTACTTTGATGGCTTCTTCTTGCATTTCATATTTTGCTTTTTCATCATTTTGTTTTTGCATTTTTTCTTTAATACTTTCTTTTAATTCTTTTAAAGTATCAAATTCACTAACATCTTTTGCGAATTCGTCATCTAATTGTGGTAATTCTTTTTTCTTGATTTCATGTACTTTTACTTTAAATGTTGCATCTTTTCCGGCTAAATCTTTAGAGAAGTATTCTTTTGGGAAAGTTACTTGAATATCTTTTTCTTCGTCTATTTTCATTCCAATTACTTGGTCTTCAAATCCTGGGATAAAAGTATTGCTTCCTATTTCTAATTCATGTCCTTCTGCTTTTCCACCTTCAAATGCTTTTCCATCTACAAATCCTTCAAAGTCAATGGTAGCAATATCTCCTTTTTCTACTGGTCTATCTTCTATAGATATCATTCTTGCATTATGTTCTTGCATATGACTTAATTCATGTTCTATATCTTTATCTGTTACATTATACTCTATTTTTTGAATTTCTATACCTTTATATTTTCCTAATTCTAATTCTGGTTTTGTTTGCATTACTGCTGTGAAGATTAAGTCTTGTCCTTTTCCTATTTGTGTTACTTCTATATCAGGTCTACTAACAATTTCTAAATGATTTTCTTCTACAGCTTTTTCTAATTCTTCAGGTACTACTTCATTAAAGGCATCTTCATAGAAGATCTCTTTTCCATAATATTTTTCTACAATATTGATTGGTGCCTTTCCTTTTCTGAATCCTGGTATATTAAAATATTTAGCACTTTTGAAGTATACTTTTTTGATGGCTTCATCAAATTTAGCTGCTTCAATTGTTAATTCTAATTTTACTTCATTTGCGTTTTTTGTTTTTTCTACTTTACAATTCATTTCTTTCAAATCCTTTCTTTATTCACATAGCTTACTTATTATACCATATTTTTACTATTTTTCAAGACTTTTTCATGAATTTTCAAAAAATACTTGTTTTTTTTTCCTATTTGTGTTAAACTTGTTAATAGGCAATTTATTTATGATTATTAGGAGGTGCAAATCAAGATGGCAAAATGTGAAATTTGTGAAAAATCAGTTAATCATGGAAATAAACTTAGCATTACACGTTCTCATATCAGTAAAAGAAGTCCTAGAACTTGGAAACCAAATTTGAGAACTGTAAAAGCTGATATAGATGGAGAAGTTAAAAAAATACATGTGTGTGCTAAATGTTTAAAAAATGGTAAAGTAAAAAGAGCTTAAGCTCTTTTTTTGTTGTCTATTCTTTTATTCCAAATATTAGTTTTACAAAACCTCTTAAAAATTTTGGAACTTTTTTTACTACAATTGTCATTTATGTATCCCTCCTTTTTTAACATGCTAGCCATAAAAAGCCAACACATACAACAGTTACTCCTATAATAAATAGCCAACCTGTTACGGGAAGTAATAAAACTAATAATATTCCTAATCCTAAACCAATTAAACATACTGCTAATGTTTTTTTCAATAATTTTCCCATTTTATCCCTTCCCTTCTTTTTTGTATATCATATGAAACATATTCTTTATTGGTTCCTTTTTATGTTAAATTCAATGTTTACTATCCACAAATTTGCATTGACGAAACTTGTATTTTTTTGTAGAATATTGTTAGGAGGTTATATTCATGAGAAAAAATGATGCTATCGCTATTGTAAATTCTTTAAAAGAAGCTTATCCTGAAGCTACTTGTAGTTTGGACTTTTCTACTCCATTTCAATTAGTAGTAGCAGTTATGCTATCTGCTCAATGTACAGATGAAAGAGTGAACAAAACAACACCTAGTCTTTTTAAACGCTGTCCTACTATTCAAGATTTTGCAGATATCGATATTCAGGAATTAGAAAATTTGATTCATCCTTGTGGATTTTATAAAAATAAAGCTAAAAATATTAAATTATGTGCTAAACAAATACTAGATAAATTTCATGGCGAAGTTCCTCATACCATGGAAGAATTAACTAGTTTAGCAGGTGTTGGAAGAAAAAGTGCCAATGTTATTTTATTAGAAGTTTTTGGTATTGCAGAAGGTATTGCTGTGGATACACATGCCAAAAGAATTTCTAACTTAATGGGTCTTTCTTCTCAAAAGGAACCTGAAAAAATTGAACAAGATTTGATTCGATTTTTTCCCAAAGATACCTTAAAAGATATTAACCATTTATTCGTTTGGCATGGTAGAAATACTTGTATTGCGCGAAATCCTAAATGTGATAATTGTAGCATTAAGCAATATTGTGCCTATTATCAAAAAAAATAAATGTATAAAAAAATCCTTTTTTGTTATACTAATTCAAAAGGGGGTTTTTTTCTTGACTAATATTAATTGTTCCTCTAATTGTATTTATCAAAAAGATGGTAAATGTTCTTTTCATTTTGTTTCGCCCTCTTTTATTTCCTCTTTTTCTCAATGTGCTTATTTTGTCCCTAAAAATATTGAAGATAAATCTAATAAAAAATAATTTTTTAGATTTATTTTTTTATTCTTTTCTAAATTTATTGACAAAAAGTTGATAAAGATATATATTTTTTACATAGTATATTTAAATTTAAAGGGAGGTATATTTATGACCAAAAACAAATTCAAAATAATACCAATTATCATGGTAATTATTTTAGCTTTTATGGTTCCTTTTGTAAGTGCTGACAATGAAACAGGAGAGGTGGCTCCTATTTCTGTAGAAGGAACTTCTACAGAAAATGTTTCTGCTGAAGGAGAAACTACAGATACTTTAGAAGAAAATTCTACAGAGGAAGAACCTGCAACTACTTCTACAGATAATTCATTTAAACAAGGGGATGTTTATTTAACTGGTGACAAAGTTACAATTGATTATGTGGTAGATGGTAATTTATTTGTTACTGCTAAGGAAGTAGTTATTAATTCTCAAATAGGAGGAGATGCATTTATTTGCGCTAATTCTATTACAGTAGGAGAACAAGGATATATATTCAGTAATTTATTTGCTTTTTCTTCTAATGTAGATATTAAAGGTGTTGCTTATGACCTTTATGCATTTGCTCAAAATGTTACTATTTCAGGTTATGTTTATCGTGACATTAGAGTAAATTCTGGAAGTTTGGATATTTCTGGAACAGTAGGAAGAAATGCTTTTGTTTCTTGTGATCATCTTTCTTTAGGTGCTGCTCAAGATATGCAAGAAGGAGAATCTACAGTTATTACTACACAAGGTTCTATTTCTGGTAATTTAAACTATACATCTTCATCTGAAGCACAATTACCAGAAGGTGCTGTTCAAGGAGAAACTAACTTTACTAAAGCATCTACAAATAAATATCAAATGAATCATTTACTTCTTTCTTTAGGTGGTATGGTAGCAAGTAGTATTCTTGTTTGGTTATTATGCTCATGGCTTGCTCCAAAATTCTTGAAAAACTCTTCAACTTTACTAGGAACGAAGAAAGTCTTACCAGTGATTGGCTTAGGAATCGCAACTCCTATTGTATTAGTAATTGCAATGCTTGTTTTATTCTTATTAGGAATTACCGCTTCTATTGGATTACTAGCTATTACTTTATTAGTTGCATTGATGCTTATTGCTTCTTCTGTTTTTGTTATTGCTGCTAATAATTTAGTTTGTCAAAAATTAAAAATAGAAAAAACAATTGGAATTTTTGGAATGTTAATTGTTTGTGCAATTGCTTTATGGGCATTAGAATTGATTCCTTATGTAGGTATTATCATTGCATTCATTGCTGGTATATTAGGATTAGGAATAATCAGTTATTCTCTTATTTTTAAAGGAGAAAAAAAGTTAAAAGAAAAAGCTAATGTAGATTAACATTGCTTTATATGGAAAGATACATTTAAAAAATGCACTTTCCTATAAAGTAAAAAGAAAAATGAGGTGATTTTTACTATGAATCATCTCATTTTTTTGTTATCTATTTGCTTTTTAATTCCTCTATGATAGTTTTATAATTACTTGCCATTAAAATAGCAGTTCCTGCTACTAATATGTTAGCTCCTGCTTCTTTTACAACAGGTGCTGTTTTTAGATTAATTCCACCATCTACCTCTATATCTACTTCTAATTCCTTTTCTTGAATATACTCTTTTAATTTTTTTATTTTTTCTACCATTTGTGTTAAAAATGTTTGTCCCCCTTTTCCGGGTTCCACAGTCATAATAAGGCATTGATGAATGTATGGTAAAATTTCATAAACTTCTTCCACTTGAGTATCTGGTTTTATAGAAATTCCTACTTTACAATGTTTTTCTTGAATCATTTTTATATATTTTTTTACTTCTTCTTTATCTTTACAAGCTTCTAAATGAAAAGTCATGATATTTGGTTCTAAATCTGCAAAATCTTGTATTGCTGTTTTGATATCCTCTACCATAAAATGGACGTCTAGTGGTAAATTAGATACTCTTTTGATATAAGATGCATTTTCTAACATCCTTTGATAAGTATCTTTTTGTACAAATTTTCCATCCATGACATCAATATGAAAATAATCTGTTTTAGCTGCTTCTAAATTTAATATGGTATTTGCTTCTTCTCCTTTTTTCATGGTTAAAATGGATGTTGCTATTTCTACCATTTTCTTTCCTCCTTTTGTTTTAATTCTTGATATATTTTGCAAAATCTTTGATATCTTTCTTCACTAATGTTCCCTTGTTTTATTGCTTTTTTGATTCCACAATTTTCTTCTTTTAGGTGGGTACATCCTATAAATTCACATTCTGGAATATATTTTTGGAATTCGATAAAATATTTTTCTAAATCTTTGCTTTCTATTTCTTCAATGGAAAAAGTTGCAAAACCTGGTGTGTCTGCTAAATAGGTATTTTTTTCTATTTCATATAACTTAATGGTTGTAGTCGTATTTTTTCCTTTTTTGTTTTTCTTACTTATTTCTCCTTCTTTTGTCATGTCTTTTTGAAAAATGCCATTAATAAGAGTTGATTTTCCAACACCTGAATTTCCTGAAAATGCATTAATATTATTTTTTAGTAATTCTTTTAGTTCTTTTATTCCTATTCCTCGTTTTGCTCCGTGTTTCTATCACAGGGTAACCAATTTTTTGATATATTTCTTTTATTTTTTGAAATTCTTTTTTCTCATCTAAATCTATTTTATTTAACACAATGACAGCTTTTATATTTAACCACTCTGCAAATGCTAATTGTTTATCTAACATTAATAAATCTGGTTTTGGGTCTTTACTGGATATGACAAAAACTAATTGAGTAATATTGGCAAGCTTAGGTCTTTTAATGAAAACCTCTCTTGGCAATATTTTTTCAATGACTACTTGTCTTTTTTCTTTATCTGTTATTTCGAATTCTATTTTATCACCTACTACAGGTGTTATCTCTTGTTTTTTTAGTTTTCCTCTTGGGGTAGCTTCATATTGTATCTCGTCACTTATGATTTGATATAAGTTAGAACTGCTTTCTATAATGATTCCTTGCATTTTTCCTCCTATACTTCAAAGGAATGGAAGTTTATTTTCCATTCCTTTTTTCTTAACTAAAAGATAAACTATCTTGTGTTCCAAAAGTAAGTGGCTTGCTTGAACTATAGATGGTACTTCCTGTTGTTGGGTCTGTGATAGTAACTGTTACCGTTGTAGATTCTCCTTCTTTTCCAGTTAGTGATACAGAACAATTTGTTTCATTTTTACTAACTCCTGTTCTTGTTTCTCCATTTACTTTGATATTTACTGTTTTACTAGTAGTTGAACTTGATGTATTTCCTGTATTATTTTCTGCACCTTCTGTACTTTCTGTATATCCTCCTGTAATTGCTTTTACATTGATATTAACTGTTACTGTTTTATTTTCTGCCACTTTATTTACTGTTAAGGTAATTGCTGTTCCTTCATCTACTACTTTTCCATCAGCAATGCTTTGAGTAGCTACTTTTCCATTGTCTTTTGTGCTATCTGTATATGTTATTGTTACTTTTAGGCCTAAATCTTCTAAAGTCTTTTTCGCAGTCGCCTCATCTTGCCCTACTACACTAACTACAGTAACTTGTTTTATTCCAGTTCCTGTGCTGACATGGATTTTTATGGTTTCTCCTGCTGCAATTTCTGTATCTGCTTCTGTATCTTGGCTGATAACATATCCTTCTTCTACTTTTTTACTGGTTTCTTCTATGACTTCTGCTTTTAAGTTTGCATCTTCTATTGCTTGAATTGCTTCTTCTTTTGTCATTCCTACTACTTTAGGTACTGTTGTTTTTTCTTGTCCTTTGCTGATAACAACTTTGACAGTACTTCCTTCTTTTACTTTATTGAATCTTTCCATGTATTTAGGATCTTGTGATATGACAAATCCTTCTGGTACTTCTGCATCATATTCTTCTTTTTCTACTTCGAATTTTAATTTGGTGGCTTCGATTTCTTTTTGTGCTTCTTCTCTAGACATTCCTACTACATTTGGCATTTCTACTTCTGGTGGATTTGTAATTCCTAAGACAAGCATCGTTCCACCTAGGCTGATTGCAAATAGTAAAATAAGTCCAATAAAAATACTTAATTTTTTATGTGCTTTTATCCATGCTATGAATTTATTTTCTTTTTTTCTATTTTCTTTTTTGGAATAATCAGATGTGTTAATTTTTTGTGTTTTTGCTGTTTCATCATATTCTAATTCTTCTACAAAATCTCCTTCTGGATTTTTTAGAGCTGTTCTTAAATCTCTTAACATATCTGTTGCTGTTTGATATCTTAATGTACTATCTTTTTGCAAAGCTTTCATAATAATTTTATTTACTGCTACTGGAATGTTTGGATTTACTTCAATTGGTTCTTCTGGCTCTTCTTGCATATGTTTTAAGGCTACTGAAACTGGTGTATCTGCATCAAATGGTACTTTTCCTGTTACCATTTCATACATAACCACTCCTAGAGAATAGATATCTGATTTTGCATCTGTATATCCTCCTCTTGCATGTTCTGGTGAAAAATAGTGTACAGAACCAATGGTAGTCCCAAATGCAGTAATGGTAGAATTAGATACTGCTTTTGCAATTCCAAAATCTGTTACTTTTGCAATCCCATCTTCTGTAATAATAATATTATGTGGTTTAATATCTCTATGAACAATATTGTTTCGATGTGCCATTTCTAATGCAGATGCTATTTGTATGGCTACATTGACTGACCATTTCCAAGGAAGTGGTCCTCTTTCTTCTACAATAATCTCTTTTAATGTTTTTCCTTGTATTAATTCCATTACAATATAATATAAGTTTTCCTCTACTCCAACATCATAGATAGAAACAATATTAGGATGTGTTAATCTTGCTGCTGATTGTGCTTCTACTTCAAATCTTTTGATAAATTCTTCATCTGTTGTAAATTCATCTCTTAATATTTTTACTGCAACATATCTTTTTAAGACTTTATCTGTTGCTTTATATACGGTAGCCATTCCTCCATTACCAATTTTCTCGATAATTTCATATCGATTTCCTAATAATCTACCTTCTAAAATCATTTTTATCTCTCCTTCGTTTTTGTGAAAATGTAAATTGTTAGATTTATATATTTTTTATTACTACAACCGTAATATTGTCATAGCCCCCGTTTTCATTAGCTTGTTTTACAAGTTCCTTAGGAGCTTGTTCGATGTCTTTTTTGGCTTGTTTAAAAATCTCCTCTTGTGATACCATATTGGTTAGTCCATCAGATGTCATGACCAAAATATCTTCTTTTAAAAATCCTTTTACCATAACATCTGGTTCTACAAAGGCATTGCATCCTAATGCTTTCATCAACATATTTTTTTGTGGATGATGAACTGCCTGCTCTTGTGTAATAGTTCCATCTTTTACTAGTTTTTGTACATAACTATGGTCTTGTGTTAATTTTCTGATAAATTCTTTTCTGATACGATAAATTCTACTGTCTCCAATATGTCCTATATAGGCTTTATTATTATATATTACGCATACCTCTAAAGTAGTACCCATTCCCTCTAATTGAGCATCTGATTTTGCTTTTTCATATACTACCATATTAGCATATTCCATACTACTTGCTACTAATTGTATGATACTTTCTTTGTCTTTTTCAATTTCTTTGAAGTTATTTTCTATATAGCTTTTAGCGGATTGAATGGCTAATTTGCTTGCAATTTCTCCTCCATTATATCCTCCCATTCCGTCTGCTAACATATATAGTTGTACTTCATCTAAAGAGTCTGATATGTAGTAATAATCTTGGTTGATTTCTCTTACTTTACCGATGTCTGATTTGGCATAAGCTTTTATCATCTTTTCACCTCTGTTTCTCTCGTCTCTTAGCTTATTTTTATTACCTCTTTTATATCACAAGTTTTGTAATTCGTCAATGGGGATTTTCTTGACTAAAAACTTGTTTCTTTGTATAATATTACTGCTTATGTTTATTATTCCAAATATATATTATTTTTTTCAGCCATCTGTGTCGCAATCTACAAAAAGAAAATTTTATGGTAGATTGCTCCAATCGCACTCGCAATAAATTGCTCGTTTGGTCGTTTAGATGGCATTCAAAAAATAATATATATTTGAATTTTGTAAAGTCTAAGCATAAAACTATAAAATTTAGGAGTCCAATAATGCATATTAAAACAACTTTAAATAAATTAGAATTTTATGAAATACAAAAAATATTATCTCTATTTTGTCATACTTTTTTAGGGAAAAAATATGCACAAGAATTAGAGCCATGTTTTAGGAAGGAAGAAGTCAGTCGAAAATTGTCAGAAACAGAAGAAGCCATTCGCCTTTTATACCAAAATTCTTCTCCTTCTATTACTGAAATATCCGATATTTCCATTTCTTTAAAATTATTAGAGCAAGATTCTACTTTGTCTTTAAAAGCTTTGTTAGAAATTGCTCAAGTTTTAAAATTGGCACAAACTTTAAAAAACTATTTTCAAAAAGATTATATAGAAAATTCACATTATCCTATTTTATCTGAACTATTTTCTTGTTTATATACTAATCTAGTAATTACAGATAGAATTTTTTCTTGTATTTTGGATGAAAACACCTTAGATGATAATGCATCTTCTACTTTGCAATCTCTTCGAAAAAAGCAACGAAAACTAGAACAAGATATTCGTTCCCGATTAAATGAAATGATTCATTCTAGTAAATATGCAAAATATATTCAAGAAAATGTGATAACTATCCGAAATGATAGATTTGTTATTCCTATTAAAGAAGAATACCGTTCTCAAATAAAAGGATTTGTTCACGATGTTTCTCATGCTGGTTCTACTTTATTTATAGAGCCCATTAATATTTTCGAATGGAATAATGAAATTAACCAATTAAAATTAGAAGAAGAACTAGAAATCGAAAGAATTTTGCAAGAATTAAGTCATTTGTTGATTCCTTATTTAAAAGAATTACAACAAAATTTTGAAACCATTGGTTTATTAGATTTCATTTTTGCTAAAGCTCTTTATGCCAAAAGTATTCATGCTTGTATTCCTATTTTAAATGATACCATGAAAATTTCTTTAAAAAATGCAAGACATCCTTTATTAGATAAAGATAAAGTAGTTCCTATTTCTCTTTCTTTAGGAGAAAACTTTTCTACTTTACTAATTACAGGACCTAATACTGGTGGAAAAACAGTCACTTTAAAAACAGTTGGTCTTTTAATTTGTATGGCATGTAGTGGTCTTGCCATTCCTGCTGATGAAAATTCTAGTATTTATGTTTTTGACCATATTTTTGCAGATATTGGAGATGACCAAAGTATTAGTGATTCTTTAAGCACTTTTTCTTCTCATATGTTGAACATTATTCATATTATACAAACTGCTACCAATCATTCTCTTATTTTAGTAGATGAATTAGGTTCTGGTACAGACCCTACTCAAGGTGCAAATCTAGCTATTAGTATTTTAGAATATTTTCACCAAATAGGTACTTTGACAATTGCAACTACCCATTATGCAGAATTAAAAAAATATGCTTTATTACAAGATGATTTTGAAAATGCTTCTGTTTCTTTTGATTTGACAACTCTTTCTCCAACCTATCATCTATTAGTAGGAATTCCAGGTAAAAGTAATGCTTTTGAAATTAGTAAGCAACTAGGTTTACCGGAATCTATTATCCAAAATGCCGAATCTCGTATGTCTTCTAATGATGTGCAAATAGAAGATTTGTTGAAAAACATTTATGAAGATAAAGAGCAAATAGAAAAAGAAAAACAGGAAATAACAGCTTCTTTAGAAGAAGTTTCGCAATTAAAAAATACTTTAAAAGAAAAAGAATCTAGATTGCAAGAACAAGAAAAAGAAATTTTGAATACTGCAAAACAGAAAGCAAGAGAACTTTTATTAGATACCAAAGAAGAAATTACAGAAATTTTGAAAACGGCTAAAAATGCTGCTTCTAAAAAAGAATTAGAGCAATTACGAACCCATATTAATGACCAAATAAAACCGCTTTCTCCATCTACTACTTCTATTTCTATAATACACTCTCTTTCTCCAGAAGAGATTACTTTAAATAGCACTGTTTATATACCTTCTCTTCATCAAAAAGGTATTGTCCTTTCTTTACCATCTAAGTCAAAAGAAGTACAAGTACAGATTGGTAGTATGAAAATGTCACTTCCTATTTCGGCTTTAGAAAAAATGAATGACAATCATTCTTCTGAAAAAACGAATATAGCTACTAAAGGATATACTAGTATCTCAAAGTCTAGAACTGTTAAAACAGAAATAAATGTGATTGGTTACAATGTAGAAGAAGCTATTTTTGTGATTGATAAATTTTTGGATGATTGTAGTCTAGCCAAACTCCAAACGGCTCGTATTATTCATGGAAAAGGAACCGGAAAATTAAGAGATGGCATTCATGCTTTTTTAAAAAATAATCCACATGTAAAAAACTTTCGTTTAGGTACTTATGGTGAAGGTGAAATGGGTGTTACTGTTGTTGCATTGAAATAAATTTGATTTATCTTTATATTTGATAAAAGGAGGTCTTAGCATATCGCTATATCCCTCCTTTTTCTTTATTTTTCTTCTTTTTTGTTTTCTTCTTGTTTTTTGTTAGCTAATTGTTTTTCCATTTTGGTTGTAATTCCAATGAGTGTTAGCATATATACCATTAATACCATTGGAATGGTTAACCTTCCAATTGGAATTCTTGCAATGGCAATGACACTAAATAATAAAGCTTGTGTTAAAATTAATAATCCTATTGTTTGAGCTAATACTTTTCCTACTCCTAGTTTATAATATCTAACTCCCATATAAATTAGAACTATGACAACTGCTATCACAAATGGTACTACATATGGAAGCATAATATCTCTTAATCTTGTATGTGGTATATTCGTGATTTGAATTTCTTCTGCCTTTAAATCTGTTTCATATTTTTCATTTATTTTGGTTACTAAGTTATTTTTTTGTTCTTCTGTTATTTCTTTTGCTGTAATAATAACAGTGTCTTGATATATTTCTACTTTTTCTAGCATGACAGCTTGATTAGGTAATATTTCATTTGTTATTTGTCTAATATCTGCTTCATTAAACTTTTCTCCAATGTATAGTTGAACACTTTGTGTTTCTTGATATTTCAAATCAAAATTTAGTCCTTTTACGATTGTGATGGCTATTCCTGCAATAAGAATGATAATTGCTATTAATATCATTATTTTCTTGCTTTTTGTTATTTGTTTCATTCTTTTTCCCTCCTACTTATCTGCTCTTATTTTTAATAATCCATTTGTTATAATATAGTTATATACTGCAATTAGTAAAATTCCCCAGAACATTACCATTCCGAAACTACTAATTGGTGTCCAATTGATAAAACATAATACGATTACACTGATACAGATAGGTATTAATTTTAAGAAATATTCTTTGTAACTTTCTTTTACCGCTTCTTTTACTTCTGGCTTGGTTGTTTTTTGTCCTTTTTCTCTTTTTACTTTTTCTAACATTTTATTTACTAAAATATCATTTAATAAAATTATTACAAATATTCCAAATATACCGGTTAATGCTAATATAACATTGGTATATCTAATAGTTAAAAGATAAATTGCTGCTAATCCTAATGTTGAAATTGCTCCTAAAATTCCTAATCCTTTATATTTAAAGATAAAGTAAATGGCTCCTAATACAATTACGATTGCAATTGCTATTTTTACCCATTGTAATTGTTCTTGTGTAATATCTGATAAAATATATTTATTCTCTTCTATTTCATATTCTATTGGCATATTTCCATTATCTAATATATTGGCAATACTAGATGCTCTTTGTATATATCCTTGTAGAGTTTCTGTATCTGTGGTACTTGAACCAATGGATAATTGTAATTTTCCAGTTCTAATTGGTTCATCAAAAGCTGTATTCATCATTTCTTGTCCATCAATTTGCATGCTGATTGTCTTTTCTTCTGTTTGAGTATCTTCTTCGGTTGCGTTTTCATCTGAAGTTGTATTTTCTTCTGTGGTAGTATTCTCTTCTGTTGTGTTTTCATCTGAAGTTGTATTTCCTTCTGCTGTTCCTTCCTCTGAAGGAATGTAAGTACTACTAATATTTTCTAATTTTTTAGCACCCTCTTTTGTAAATTCAATATTTAGATATACTGCTGTTCCACTTGTACCTTCTGAACCATATAATACATTTGCAAGTTTAATATCATTATTATCCATTAATACTTCTTTTGTTTGACTATCTAATATTTCAAATTTTCCTACTGTATTGATATTACTAACGATATTATCTATTTGGTTGTCTTCTGGCAGACGAATGATAATATCTCCTGTTTTTTCATCTAAAGCAATTTCATAATTAGAAACTCCTAAATTCTTTAATCTGTTTTCTAATATTTTTTTAGATTTTTGATAATTTTCAGTTGTTAAAACATCTTGACTATTGACTGGTTGTTCTTCTTTTGTATATCCTTTTTCAGCTAATTGTTCATCTGTTAATGTTTCTTCTGTTTCAACGACATTCCCTTCCGCATCTTTTATGACTTCATTTGTTTGCTCGCTTACCTTTAATCTAATGTTTCTTGCTCCTTTTAAATCCATGGCAAGTTCATAGTCTCTTACTTGATTTTCCATTCTATTTTGCACTTGTGTATATATCCCAAAAAATGCCACCATTGTTAATAAAACAATTATTAGGATGATTGTTAATGTTTTTACTTTTTTCATTTTTCTTTCTTCCCTTTCTTTTTGTAATTTTATAATAATCTTGTCCCATTAATAACTAATTCAAACCATATTTCTAGATATTTTGCAGCATATTTACTCATCATCGTTCTATCCATAAAGATTTCAAAATAATCTAAAACTGGACATAGATTGGTATCTATCGTTAAATTTAATATTACTTTTCTTTTTTCACTATCAATATTTAAATCTGCATTTGTTACTGCATAATTTACTCTATCATGAATATCAAATGTGGATAAATTTGTATTAGTTACTCTATCTCGATGCACATCTGATTTATCCGCTAAAATAATTGCTGCAGAAATGTCACTAATGGCTGTTCCTGTATTTTCATCATGATTTCCTATTGCCATCATAATTTCTGTTCTTTCTTCTACTGGCATTCCCATATCTTTTAAAATATTATATGCCATGATGGCTCCACTATGGGCATGGTCTGTTCTGTTGACACAGTTGCCAATGTCGTGTAAGTATCCTGCTATTCTTGCTAGTTCGATGGTTCTTTCTGGATATCCCAGTGCCTTTAAAATGTCTCCTGCTCTTTTGGATACAATGGATATATGTCTATGGCTATGTTCTGTATAGCCGTAAACTGTTTAATTGCTTTTGCGCCCCTTGAATGAGTGCTTCTACTTCTTGATTTTCTCTGACTTCTTTTAATGTTATCATGTATTTCCTCCTTTGTTTTTGTCTTTATAGATTTTATCCTAATTCTATAAAAATATCAACTATTTTATGAAAAGATATCAAAAAAGTCACACTTTTATTTGTGTGACTTTACTATTTTGGAGCGTTTAGGGAGGGTATTTGCGAAAAAATTGTTTAATTCTCAAAGTGTTTCTCCCATATTTTACTCAATAAAATAATTTGACAATCAACTATTATAATCAATATAGCATAAAATAAGAAAACTGGCAACTAATTATTTCTAATTAGTTGCCTCCCATAGCAATTTTACTGGAACTTTCGTTCCTCCCACAGCAATCCTTATTGATTACTTTCTAATACTATGATACTATATTTTATGCCATAAGTCAATGTTTTATTCAAAAAATTCTGTCCTTATTTTTTCATTTATTGTACTTAAATATTTTCCATCAACCTTACCAATAGTACCATTAAAATTCAGTCTTAATATACTAACTTTTTTCATTCTTGTAATATTAGCCCATCTAATCATATCTTTAAATCTATATATATTATCTATTTGTACTATTTCTGTAATTTGCCCCTTTTTCCTTACACATTCTTCAAGTGTTATCTTTTTATTGTGATAATCTTGTTCTAGTTTTTTATATTCTTTAGGTTTTTTAGATGATATTGGCAATACAAATATTTCATTATCAAAATTTTTTAATATGATAGCAGGATGCATTCCTCCAAATTCATTTCCTATATTAAATCCAAAATCTATCCATACAACATTTCCTCTTTTTAGCAATACTTTTTTTGTTAATAACATTGTATCTTCTTTAGAAATATTGGTATTATTAAATATATAATTATTCTTCTTTAAAGCATAGTTATTTTTAACAATATTTTTCAATTGCTTATTTAATCTTTCATAATTATATTTATCAATTTTATAATTCTTTAGTGTATATTGCACTATATTTTTATAAATATAATCAATATCTTTTTCGTTTTCTATTTTTTTAGTTTTATCTCTAATCCAAGTAAAATATAGTTTTCCTCTTTTTAAATCATTTTCTGTATTTAAACTTTTTCTAAATTCTCGTAATTTTTTCAAACATTTTATATAAGCTTCTTTCACATAATTACTCTCCTAAAATAAAGGCTTGTTGTTTTTATATTATATCAAACATATGTTTTTAATTCAAGTGATTTTGTAAATTTTTTTATAGTAGACTTTGGATTGTAATTGAATAACTTTCTTAAATATTGGTTATAAATTATACTCCCACAAAATTCTAAAACTGTTTACTCTAGCAATTTTTAAATTTTGTGGGAGTAATTTTTGGAGCGTTTAGGGAGGTTATTTGCGAAAAATTTGCTTAATTCTCAAAGTGTTCCTTCCATATTTTACTCATATTAGATTAACCAACTGTTATCTTATTTCTTAATTATAACTTTATTCTTTCAAATGATAAACTATGTTCTGAATTTTACTGCCACGTTAATATAGGATAACCGTTATTTATATTATTTTCATCTTCTCTAAATTCGGTTCCTATTATTTCTAAAATTGCTGGCATATTTTCTATTTTATCTATTTCTAAAGTGTCTACATCTGTTTCATTTCCCCAATTTTCTTCAATCCCATTTGCACATGTATCTTTCAAATAATAAGTATTTTCTATCTTTCCATCAGAATTATTAACGCTAACTATTGCTCCTACGTAATTATAATTACCTGTTACTTTTACATCAGAAATAATATTTCCTATATTACAAAAATTATTTATTATTCCTGTATTATTTCCTATTGCTCCTCCAATATAAAAATCTCCTGTTGCATTACCTTTTATTTTGATGTTACCACAATTGTATGAATTACTTATTGATGCTTTTGTTCCTGCCGATATAATTCCTCCAAAATTTCCTTCTTGTATATCGTTTATTTCAAAGTCTATAGAACCTACATTATAGCATTTATCAATTACATTGTTACTATCCTTTCCTATAACTCCTACTATTCCTCCAACATATACATATACTGATTTTTCACATTTTCCACTTAAATTCACTGTACTATAACAATTTTGGACGATTCCATTTACTATAGCACCTGAAATTCCTCCAAAGCGAATGGTTGAACTTGATTCTATATATTGTTTCCCTGAAGTATAACTATTTTCTATTGTAGCACAATTTCTTCCAGCTACTGCTCCTGCTTCTATAGCCATATTTGCATCTTTTATTGTAATATTACAGTTACATATCCCTATATTTTTTATTGTTCCATAATTTATAGAAAACAAACCTACTTGTACATTATTTTCATCTTTGGTTGATGTATTAATATATAAATTATATAAAGTATTTCCATTTCCATCAAAACTCCCTTTAAAATTATACAATTCATCTGTTGTATTATCGCGTATTCTTGCTCCTATTGGCTTAAATCCTTCTCCTGTAGTTAATAAAGTTTTTAATTCTCCATCATAACCATATTCTACATAATCCGTTCTTAATGGCTCTACATATGATTTGTTTGAGTTAAAATCTAAACTTAATCCTAATTTTACCGTTTTCCCTTCATATGTTGTACCATTTGTTACATTACTTGCAAATACTACTAAATCTTCTATGCTTTCTATAGTATAAGGGTCAGTATCTGTTCCAGTACCTTCTAATACTCCTGGATTTTCATCTGTTACTTGTTGTACTTCTATCCCTGCTGTATATTCATTTATTGTATCTTCCATATCTCCTAACTTTTCTTTTTCTTCTTTCTCGGCTTGTTCAGTTTCATTTTTTGCTTGTTGCGCTCTTGTAAGTATTCCGTTATCTCCTGTTAATGTCGCAATTGTTACTCCTGCTAAAATTAGCAAAACAATCACCGTAATAACCAATGCAATTAATGTAATTCCTTGATTTTTTCTAAAATTCTTCATAATTTTTCTCTCCTTTTCTCTTGTTATAAATTCATTATATAACAATATGTTTTAAATTTCGATATAACATTTTGTTTTATTTTATAATTTTTTTAGTTTTTCTTATAGTTTGTACAACTTTTAATATTTTTATAAGAAAGGAACTAAAAAATATGGAAACTCGCATTAAAAATCTTAGAGAAGATAATGACCTTACTCAAAAACAATTAAGCAAATTTCTTAATATTTCTCAAGTTGCATATTCTTATTATGAGCTTAATAAAAGAAATATTCCTTTAGAATTATTGTGTAAGCTAGCAGATTTTTATAATACTAGTATTGATTATTTATTATATAGAACTGATGAAATGACACCTTATCCACAAAATGCAAAATCTGCTTCTAAAGAACCTCTCAAAGTATAATTACATATTGTTATTACTATCCTTAAATTAATTAGGATAGTTTTTTATTATTTAAAAATATATTATAT
>CALXCD010000023.1 GCA_944386715.1 uncultured Clostridia bacterium | reverse complement strand
TCTAACATTAAATATATATTGAAAGACTTATTTCAACTATCATTCTTCATAATTGCATTTACTTTTTCAATTGACGACCATTGCCAAATTTAGAAATTTACCAAAAACGGTTGTAAAAAAAGGAAAAAATTGATATACTTAGATAGAAATTTAAGTATATCTTTTTTGGTATACAAAAGGAGGAAAAAATATGAGTGAAGAAAACAAGATAAATGAAGAAAATGGGGAAGTTGTAGAATTACAAGAACAAGAAGAAATAAAAACAGAAAATGAAGGAATAAAAATATCTAATGATGTGGTAGCAGTAATAGCTGGAGTAGCTGTATCAGAAGTTCCAGGAGTAGCTGGAATGGCAGGAGGTTTTGCAGGAGGGATTACAGAAGTATTAAGTGGAAAGAAAAATTTAGCAAAAGGGATTAAGGTAGAAGCAACAGAAACAGATGCTAAAATCGATGTTAATATTATTGTAGAATATGGTTCTAGAATACCAGACGTAGCATTTGAAATTCAAAATAGAGTAAAAAAAGCAGTAGAAAGTATGACTGGATTGAAAGTTCAAGAAGTAAATGTACATGTACAAGGAGTGAACACAGATATTGTAAAAGAAGAAAAGACAGAGAATGAAGAAGAAAATAGAGTAGAAGGACAAGAATAAAACGGAAAATGAAATGGAAAAGAGGAGGAAATAAAAATGAAAATTTTAGAAAAAATCACATTAATTATATATTCTAATATTATGCTAATATTATCTATCATCTTATGCTTACTTGTATTTGGATGGTTAGATATTGGACTAGTAGGAGATTTGGTAAAAAATGCGATTCAAGGGGAAGTAACAGGAAATATTATATTAGGATTATCTGTTATTTTCATACTTCTTTCTATCAAATGTATTTTCTTTGATTCTACTTCAAAGGAGCAAATAAAAGAAAGACAAGGTGTATTATTAGAAAACGAAAGTGGAAAACTAATGATTTCTAAAGAAACCATTGAAAATTTGGTAAATTCTGTTGTACAAGATTTTGAAAGTGCACAAGAAGTTGTGACAAGAGTAGAATTGGATAGAGAAAATAATGTGAAAGTATATGCAAATTTAGTAGTAAGTTCAAATGCAGTTATTAAAGAATTATCTGCAAATTTACAAGAAAGAATTAAAGATAAGATTAAAAAAGCTACGGATTTAGAAGTAAAAGAAGTAAATATAACAGTAAAGAAAGTAGCACCAAAACAAACGGAAGATGCATAAAATAAATTAACATAAATGGAAAGGAGCGGATACAAAATGGAAGGATTTAAAAGCTTTTGGAGTCAGTATAAGGGCGCAATTATTGGTATATTAATCGCTATTTTAATTTTGATTACCAGATTACATGATTTGATTTTGGCAATTGTTATTATTGTACTAGGTGCCATTGTTGGAAATTATGTACAACAAAATAAAGAAGAGGTAAAGACTAAATTAAAGAAATTTATTGATAGAATGTAATAATAGAAGGGGAAAAATATGAACAGATCAGCTATGAGAGAGCAAGCATTTAAGTTGATTTACAGCTTAGAAATAACAAAACAAGAAGAGTTACAAGAACAAGTAGATTTATTTTTAGAAAGTAATGAAATAAAAGACGAAAATGCGAAAAAATATATCCAAGATGCGATATTTGGAATCGAAAAAAATAAAGAAACCATAGAGTCATTGATAGAAAAAAATTTAAAAACAGATTGGAAAATGGATAGAATATCTAAAGTAGATTTATCAATTTTAAAACTTGCTATTTATGAAATAAAATATAAAGAGATACCATTTAAAGTAGTTATCAATGAAGCAGTAGAATTGGCAAAAAAATATGGAGAAGATAGTTCTAAAAATTTTGTCAATGGAATATTAGCAAGTGTTGTAAAAGGAGATAACTAGAAGATATAAAAATGAGGTAGAAAAATGAATTATGCACAAATGGCTATAACTGTTACTAGTTTAAATCAATATATAAAAAATAAAATAGCAGATGATGAGTATTTAAATAATGTGTTAGTAAAAGGAGAAATATCTAATTTTAAAAACCATTATACGGGACATCTCTATTTTACATTAAAAGATGAAAATTGCTTAATTAAATGTATTATGTTTAAATCTTATGCTCAAAAGTTACACTTCATGCCCAAAGATGGCATGAAGGTAATTGTTTTAGGGACAGTTTCTGTATTTGAAAGAGATGGGGTTTATCAAATTTATGTAAAAGCAATGCAGGAAGATGGAGTTGGTGATTTATATACTAGATATCAAGAATTAAAAAGCAAATTAGAAAAACAAGGAATGTTTGATGAAAAGCATAAGATTCCAATTCCTAAAATGCCAGAAGTAATAGGAGTACTTACTTCACAAACAGGTTCTGTGATACGAGATATTATCAATGTATCTACTAGAAGGAATCCTAATGTGGTGATTCGTTTATTACCTGTTCCAGTACAAGGAGAAGGAGCAGCAGAAAAAATTGCAGCAGGGATAGAATGGATGAATCAAAATAAACTGGCAGATGTATTGATTTTAGCAAGAGGGGGAGGTTCTTTAGAGGACTTATGGCCATTTAATGAGGAAATTGTAGCAAATAGTATTTATTATTCTGAAATTCCTATTATTTCAGCAGTAGGACATGAAACAGATTTTACGATTGCAGATTTTGTGGCAGATTTAAGAGCTCCTACACCATCTGCAGCTGCAGAACTTGCAGTTCCTGATATATATGAGGTAAAACAAAAAATAAATACTTATCAAAATAGATTGAGAATGGCACTTACTAAAAAAGTAGAAGTGATGAAATTGCGATATGAGAAGTGTATGAATAGTACGGTATTTAAAGAACCAACTAGAAGAATTCAAGAATCTTATTTGCAAGTTGATAATATAATAAAGAGATTAGAAAATACAATAAAGACACATTTAGAAAAGGAAAAAGCACAATTCGGAAAAATCGTTTCTAGTTTGGATGCGTTAAGTCCTTTAAAGACATTAACTAGAGGATATTCCATTGTGGAAAAACAGGGGGAGATTGTACGAAAAACAGAAGATGTTAAGCCACAAGATGATATTACGATTAGATTATCAGATGGGAAAATAACTGCAAAGGTACAATAAGTAAAGATATTTCAGAAAAGGAATGTGAGTAAAAATGGAGAAAAAGACAATTGTATTAATGATAGTAACAATAGTTGCATTTATTATTTTGATAGCAGGAATGTGTTATGGATTCTTCTTTTCTGCTAATAAAGAACAAGAAAAAAATGAGATAACACAAGAAGTAAATGCAGAAAATGTGCAAGAAGAAAGTAATGTGATAGAAGAAGAGGAAGAAGAAGAAAATATTACAGAAACACCAAATAATGTTTCAGAAAACGTTACAGTAGAAGAACCTGTTGTACAAAATGTGCCAGATACGAGTAGTCAAATAATAGGAAAAGAAGAAGCTGAAAGTGCTAGTGAAAACGTAGGTTTAACAGAAGAGGAAAAAGCAATTGAACTAGTAAAAGAAAAATGGGGAGCACAAGATACTTCTGTTGCTTATGCTGTTGCTAATCGAGAAGGAAATATTTATATGATTTCTGTTACAAATAAAGAAACAACAGCAGTACTTGCTTGGTATCAAGTAAATATGGAAAATGGAGAAGTAGTGCAACAATAAAAGGAGGAATTATTTTGAAAAAGACATTTGAAGAACAAATGGAAGCATTGGAAAATATCGTAAACGAACTAGAAAAAGGAGATTTAAATTTGGATGAATCTGTTACCAAATTTGAAGAAGGAATGAAATTATCAAAAGATTGCAATAAAATATTAGAACAAGCAGAAAAGAAGATTACCATTTTATTGCAAGAAGATGGAAATGTAACAGAAGAAGAATTTAAAACAGAAGATTAAAAAAGAGGGGATGTAAATAAATACAATGAATGATATTATGACTTTTATACAAAACAAATACATATATATACCATTTTTGTTATGGTTTGGAATACAATTATTTAAATTAATATATGATTTAGTTACTACAAAAAAATTCAATTTTAAAAGAATTATGGGAGCAGGAGGAATGCCAAGTTCTCATTCAGCAGTAGTGGTAGGGCTTGCTACTTTAATTGGAAAATATGAGGGAGTAGGAACTCCTCTTTTTGCGTTGTCTTTTATTGTGGCATTTGTTGTTATGTATGATGCATGTGGAGTAAGAAGAGCAGCTGGAAAGCAAGCAGCCTTATTAAATAAGTTAGTAGAAACACCAGGACTTACAGGTGTACAGGTATCTGAAAAATTGGTAGAAGTGCTAGGGCATACTCCAATTCAGGTATTGGTAGGAGCTCTTATTGGATTTATTGTAGGAATTATTGCGTAAAAAGGACGGGGCAAACGTTCTTTTTTAAATAGGTAAAAAGAGATAGGAGAGATGAATATGACAGATATTGAAATTGCAAGAAGTACAAAATTAGAGAAAATTGTAGATGTCGCAAAAAAATTAGGCATGGAAGAAGATGACATAGAACAATATGGAAAATATAAAGCCAAAATAGCAGATGGAGTATATGAAAAGAGAAATGCACAAAAAGATGGAAAATTGATTTTAGTAACAGCAATTAGTCCAACACCATTAGGAGAAGGAAAAACAACTATTTCTATTGCTATTGCAGATGGGTTACAAAAAATAGGAAAAAAATCCATTTTAGCATTAAGAGAACCTTCACAAGGACCGGTGTTTGGAATTAAAGGAGGTGCAACAGGGGGAGGAAAGGTGCAAATAGCACCAATGGAAGATATCAATCTTCATTTTACAGGAGATATTCATGCTATGACAGCAGCAAATAACCTATTATCTAGTATGATAGATAATCATATTTATTTTGGGAATAGCTTAGGATTTGATAAAGTAGTATGGAAGAGGTGCTTGGATTTAAATGATAGACAATTAAGAACGGTACAAACAGGTTTATCTCAGGAAAAAAATATAGTGCCAAGAGAAGATCATTTTGATATTACAGTAGCTTCTGAAATTATGGCTATTGTTTGTTTAGCAAAAGATAGAGAGGATTTAAAAGAAAAATTAGGAAATATATTAATTGGATATAATAAACAAGGAGAACCTATCTATGCAAAACAATTAAAGGCACAAGGGGCAATGGCAGTACTATTAAAAGATGCCATGAAACCAAATTTAGTACAAACTTTAGAACATACACCAGCTATTGTACATGGAGGACCTTTTGCTAATATTGCACATGGATGTAATAGTATTTTAGCAACAAAATTAGCGTTAAAATTGGGAGACTATGTGATAACAGAAGCAGGATTTGGTGCAGATTTGGGAGCAGAAAAATTTTTAGATATCAAATGTAGAAAAGCAGAAATCCAGCCAGATGCAGTTGTATTAGTAACCACTCTTAAAGCCATTAAATATCATGGAGGAGTAGAAAAAGAAAGAGTACAAGAAGAAAACAAAGAAGCAATTGAAAAAGGAATGGATAATGTATTTAGGCATATAGATAATTTGAAAAATAAATTTGGTCTAAATGTTATTGTGGCTTTAAATCGCTATGCTCAAGATACGGAAGAAGAAATTGTATTGGTACAAAAAAGAATAGAAGAAAAAGGAGTTACTTTGAGTTTAGTGGAAGGATGGGCAAAAGGTGGAGAAGGTGCTATTGATATTGCTCAAAAGTTAGTGGATTTAGTAGATATAAAAGAAGATTTTCAATATATGTATGAATTAGAAGATGCAATAGAAACTAAAATAGAAAAAATAGCAACTAAAATTTACGGAGCCAAAGAAGTTATTTATGAAGAAAAAGCAAAAGAACAAATCCACAAAATAGAAGAAATGGGATATGGAAAATTACCAGTATGTATTGCCAAAACACAGTATTCTTTTTCTGATGACCCTAAAAACTTAGAATGTAAGGGAGATTACCCAATTACTATTAGAGAAGTAGATTTAAAAGCTGGGGCTGGTTTTGTAGTGGCTTTAGCAGGAAAGATTTTTACAATGCCAGGACTTCCTAAAGTTCCAGCTGCTGAAACGATTGATATAGATGAAAAAGGAGAAATTAAAGGGATTTTTTAAAAAAGAAACCAAACCCTTGTTTTTATATTTAAAATATAGTATAATAGAACCCGTAAGATATCATTAAAATAAAAGTAACGTCTTAAGGGGGAAAAAGATGAATGATAAAATAATCATAAAAGGTGCAAAAGAACACAATTTAAAAAATATAAATTTAGAAATACCAAGAGATAAATTAGTTGTTATCACAGGATTATCTGGTTCTGGAAAATCCAGTTTAGCATTTGATACTTTATATGCAGAAGGACAAAGAAGATATGTAGAAAGTTTATCTTCTTATGCAAGACAATTTTTAGGGTTAATGGAAAAACCAGAAGTAGAAAGTATAGAAGGATTATCACCTGCTATCTCTATTGACCAGAAAACCACTTCTAAAAATCCACGTTCTACAGTAGGAACTGTGACAGAAATTTATGATTATATTCGTTTATTGTATGCAAGAATAGGAGTTCCTTATTGTCCTAATTGTCATAAAAAAATAGAAAAACAGACTCTTGACCAAATTGTAGATAATATCATGGAATTACCAGAAGGAACTAAAATTCAAGTATTAGCTCCAGTGGTAAGAGGTCGTAAAGGAGAATTTGTAAAACAATTAGAAGAATATCAAAAAGAGGGATTTGTGAGAGCTAGAATTGATGGGGAAGTATATGAACTTTCAGATGATATTGTATTAGATAGAAAGAAAAAACATGATATTGAACTAATTGTAGATAGATTGGTGATAAAACCAGATATTATTAGTAGATTAACAGAATCAGTAGAAATTGCTTTAAAACATGCAGAAAAATTAGTATTAATTGATGTGGTAGGACAAGGAGTAAAATTATATAGTTGTAATTATGCTTGTCCAGATTGTGGATTTAGTTTCCCAGAATTAACACCTAGAATGTTTTCTTTTAATAATCCGTTTGGTGCATGTCCAACTTGTACAGGAATAGGATATTTAATGAAAATGGACGAAGATTTAATTATTCCTGACAAAAACAAGACTTTATATGATGGTGTGAAAGCCTTTGGGTCAAGTACCATGAAAAAGGGAGATACCATGGCAAAAATGTATTTTGAAAGTATTGCAAAACATTATGGTGTCGAAATAAAAAATAAGAAAATAAAAGATTTACCACGTTGGTTTTTAGAGAAAATATTGTATGGTACTGGAGAAGAGGAAATTGATTTTGAATATAGTTCTTATGCAGGTGTTAGAAAATTCACAGCTCCTTTTGAAGGGGTTTTGCCAACTTTAGATAGAAGATATCATGAAACAAAATCACAAGGAATGCGAGATTTTTATGAAATGTACATGAGTAATTCTCCTTGCTATAGTTGTAATGGAGCAAGATTAAAACCAGAGATTTTATCTATCAAAGTAGGAGAAAAAAATATTAATGAATTAACAGATATGTCTATTGGCAAAATTAAAGACTATTTAAGTCATTTGAATTTGAATAAAACAGAAGCTATGATTTCAGAATTGATTTTGAAGGAAATAGATAAAAGATTGCAGTTTTTAATGGATGTAGGATTAGAATACTTGACCTTATCTAGAAATGCTGGTACTTTATCAGGTGGAGAAGCGCAAAGAATTCGTTTAGCAACACAAATTGGTTCTGGTTTAACAGGTGTATTATATATATTAGATGAACCAAGTATTGGATTACATCAAAGAGATAATGATAAATTATTGGCAACATTGAAAAAACTAAGAGATTTAGGAAACACCCTTCTAGTGGTAGAACATGATGAGGATACGATGTATGCTGCTGACCAGATTATTGATATTGGACCAGGTGCAGGAACGCATGGTGGACAAGTAATGGCACAAGGTACTGCAGAGGAAGTAAAACAAGTTGAAGAATCTATTACAGGACAATATTTAAGTGGAAGAAAAAGAATTTTAGTACCTAGAAAGCGAAGGAAGCATTTGAAATCTAAAGTGATTGAGGTACAAGGAGCAACAGAGAACAATTTGAAAAACATTAGTGTCCAATTTCCTTTAGGAGTGTTTACTTGTGTAACTGGTGTTTCAGGTTCAGGTAAATCTACACTAGTCAATGAGGTATTATATAAAACAGTAGCAAAAGAATTAAATGGTTCTAACGAAAAACCGGGAAAATGTAAAGGAGTAAAAGGATTACAAAATATTGATAAAATTATTAATATTGACCAATCTCCAATTGGTAGAACGCCACGTTCTAATCCAGCTACTTATACAGGAGTATTTGATTTAATTAGGGATATTTTTGCAAGTACCGAAGAGGCAAAATTAAGAGGGTATGCAAAAGGAAGATTTAGCTTTAATGTTGCAGGAGGAAGATGTGAAAGTTGTAATGGTGATGGTGTTCATAAGATAGAAATGCATTTTTTACCAGATATTTATGTGCCTTGTGAAGTATGTAAGGGAAAAAGATATAATCGTGAAACTTTAGAGGTAAAATACAAAGGAAAAAATATTGCAGATGTTTTGGATATGACAGTTGAAGAAGCGTTACAATTTTTTGATAAAATTCCTAAAATTAAACAAAAAATACAAACTTTATATGATGTAGGATTAAGCTATATCAAGTTAGGACAACCTTCTACTACTTTATCAGGAGGAGAAGCACAACGTGTGAAGTTAGCAACTGAGTTGTCAAAAAGAGCAACTGGTAAAACTTTATATATTTTAGATGAACCAACTACAGGACTTCATATTGCAGATGTTCATAAATTAGTAGATATTTTACAAAGATTAGTAGATACGGGGAATACGATTATTGTAATAGAGCACAATTTAGATTTAATTAAAACAGCAGACTATTTGATAGACTTGGGACCAGAAGGTGGAGATAATGGAGGAGAAGTAGTTGCTGTTGGTACTCCGGAACAGATTTGTAAAAATGAAAGAAGTTATACAGGAAAGTTTTTAAAGAAATATTTAGAAAACTAAAATAAGAAGTAATGGGCGATACCATTACTTTTTTTGAATAGCAAATGAAAAAATGGAAAATACTATAAAACAAAGGAGTTGATTTCATGTATAATTTTAGAACAGACTTAGCATCAGAAAGAAGAGATATCTATCAAAAAGCTAATAACTTAGAGCAAATAGACGGTATCGAAGCCACGAAAGAAGATATAAATGAAAACATAAAAGTGGAAAGAGTAAAAATTACAAATGAAAATGGAGAAAAGGCAATTGGAAAACCTATGGGAGATTATATTACTATAGATATTCAAAAATTGAAAATTGCACAAGAAGAAGAATTAGAAAAAGCAGGTGAAATATTAGCAAATGAGTTAAAAACAATTGTTGCAAAGCATGTAGATAGTCAAGGAGAGATTTTAGTGGTAGGTTTAGGGAATAGTTATGTAACACCTGATAGTTTAGGTCCTAAAGTAACAAATGAAATAGAGGTAACAAGGCATATTATTAATTATTTACCACAGTATGTAGAAGAAGGGACTAGAATGGTTAGTGCTATTGCACCAGGAGTTTTAGGTACAACAGGAATCGAGACTGCTGAAATATTAAAAGGGATTGTAGATAATATTCATCCTAAATTAGTGATTGTAATTGATGCTTTGGCTTCAAGGAGTATTGAAAGAATTAGTAGTACAGTACAGTTATCTGATACAGGAATTGTGCCAGGAGCAGGAGTTGGGAATACAAGAAATGAAATTAGTCAAAAAACTTTAGGAATTCCAGTAGTAGCAATAGGAATTCCAACGGTTGTAGAAACAGCGGTATTAGTAAATGATTGTTTAGACTTATTTATTACTAAATTACAAGAAGAAGCTAAGTCAAATGATTATTTGAATCAATTAAAACAAGAGGATAATTATGAGGAAATTAAAGAGGCTTTAGTTCCTAAAGATTATAATTTAATTGTAACCCCAAAAGAAATTGATGATTTGATTGAAAATATGACACAAGTTGTGGCTACAGGGATTAATAGGGCGATGTAAACTAATAAAGTTACTAGTTAGTGATAAAAGTAAATACCAAAAGTATTGATATATTAATATTATAAAGTATAAATATAAAAAATTTCTTGCTTTTTTTAAGATATATTTATATAATGGAAATATAAAATGGAAAAGGATAGGAAGAAAAAATGAAAAAAGAAAAGAAAAAATCTAATCAAGAAACAGGAGAAGGAATAGAGGAATTACTAACTAGATTAAGAAAAGAAAAGGGATGGGGTTATGCAGAAGTTCTACAACATTTGGAAGATAAAACATTAACAGAAAAAGATATAAAAAAATGGGAAATTGGTTTAAAATATCCAGATTTAGACATGATTTATCAACTGTCTGCTATTTATCAAATTCCAAGTGAAGAATTTGTAAAAGCTAAGAATAATAGTTATGAAAAAGGAATGTTATCCATTAATATGATTACCATAAAATGGATTTGCTATTTTTTAAATGTTTCTCTAAAAGTAGGAGCAGTTATATTAGTTTTATTATATATTTTTTTATTTGCTTTTAGCTTATTCTTTTTTACAACGATGGCTTCTCAAGTAAAAAGAGCTTATTAAAAAAATATTATAAAATAGAAAAAAATGTTGCAAAATCATATTTATTAAGATATAATCCAAGTAGAATATAAAGAGAAATGAGGGATTAACATGGAAAAAGAAGAAAAACAAGTAACCAAAAAAGAGGAAGTAAAAGAACAACCAGCAAAGAAAGAAGAAGGAAAACAAGAAACGACTAAAAAGGAAGAAATAAAAAAAGAAGAAAAAAAGCCAGTAGAAAAGAAAACAGAAACTGCAAAAACACAAAGTAAAAAAACAGAACCTAAGAAAGAAGAGAAGAAAACAAAATCAAAAAGTATTTGGGGAATTATAGTAGGAATTATTTTGATTGTAGCTTTGGTGATTGGAATTGTATGTACGATTGCGTTACAAGATAATCCTACTAGTAGTATCAATGGTATGTTAAATGCATTAAAAGCGGGAGATTTTGCAAAAGTAGAAGAATTTGTTAATTATCAAGAAGTAATCCAAGATTCTGAATTTTTAGCAAGTCAAGATGTAAATGAAGAGACGCAAAAGCTATTTTTTGATAGGTTAGAATGGAAAATAAATGAAGTAAAAAAAGATGCTAATGTTGCAACTGCACAAGTAGAAATAACCAATAAAGATTATAAAGTTATTATTTCAAATTATATGCAAAAAGCATTAAAAGCGGCATTTGGTGGAGAATCTATGACAGACCAAGAAATGGAAAACTATTTGATTGAAGAATTAAAAAATCAAGAGGTACAAACAGCAACTTCTACTGTAACAATCCAATTAGAAAAAGTGGATGGAGAGTGGAGAGTTATTGCAAATGATAATTTGATTAATGGTTTAATGCCAGGATTACAAGAAGCAATAGATACATTAAATACTACAAATGTATCTGAATAAATTAGAAAAAAATAGGGAGGAAGCATGATGCATTTCCCCCTTATTTTTTAGAAGTAATATTTTGTTTTGTTTTATAAATTTTACAAATATGACAATCGGTACATAAAGTAGTCTTATTTTCAAATACTAATTGTAAGGTATGAATAAATTCATCTAGATAACCACCTACAAGATGAATATATATTTTTTGTGGTAATAGATTTAATAAGGTATTGAGGATATAATCATTATTAGAAAAACTAATATCACTTAAATATTTAGCTTTAAATATTTCATCTGTTAAAGGAATTATTTCTTTATTTTCATCTAAAAGAATAGATTCCGCGGGTGAGTAAATAAGATGGACTAAATTACAATCAGAAGATTGTGAATTAATATATAGTTTTAATAAAGAGATAAACTCTAAATATTCTTTTTCTAATAAAAAGCTGTTAACAGCTTCATTTACAAGATTATCTAAAATATTAATATAATCTTTTATTCTAAAATTAATAAATCCAGGTAATATAATAGATTTATTTTGGGTTAAGTAGCAATAAAAATTTTCATATAGGCAATTTAATTTTTGGTCAAGTAAGGTAGTAAAATTTTCGGCAGTAATATCATAACAAATTTCTAAAATTTTTTTCCTTTCTATAGCATCAAAATAGAAATAGTTTTGTAAAATGAGTTTTTTTAATATTTCATCTTCTACTTCATCTATAATTAATAAAGAAAGAAGAGAACTCATTTTGGAATAAAAAAAAGGTAAATCTTTTCCTGCATAATGAATAATGATATTTTTGTAGTGTTTAAACTGATTTTGACAAAAGCAAATATCAGGGATATTTATTGTCTTAAGTTCTTGAAATAGATAATCTAGTAAATTAGAGTTGTTTGTTTTTATACACAATGACTTCATAAAAGAAAAATCCCCTTTCTAATAAAACTAGTATCTACGAAATATCCAAAACTTATACACTATCATATTCTATTTTATTAAAAAGGTGAAAGAAAAGCTTGTTACATTAATAAAATATTAATATAACAAGCTTTTATAATAAAGTTATTGATAAATATGATAATCGATATCAGGAAAGACACAGTCTTTTTTAGAAATATCTTTTAAAAATTCTTCATCAATTTGATTTTCTTTTATTTGATAATATAATTTGGTAAATCTTCCAATATGGTCTTTGATACGTTTTTTTGCATAATCTACCATAGTTCCATTTGTAATAATAAATAACCAATCACTACTTTGTGCTAATAATAATTCTCTTGCACATTGATTTAAAGCTTTTTTCTTTAATCCTTTTGCATCTGGATATAGATTAGCTAATTCACACATTCTATCACCAGCCACATGTAAATGTCTATGAACGTAATCATTAGTAGGGTTTAGCCAAACCTCACTATATCCATTTGCTCCCCAACTAGAACGACATGGGGAAGCTATTTGAATATTAGGATATTTATCAATATATTCAGATGGGGTAATTAATTCAAAATTACAATCATCATAATATATTTTCTTAAATAAGATGTATAACCAGTAAGGACCTTCATACCACCAATGTCCATATAATTCCGCATCATAAGGACAAAGGATGATAGGTGGTGTGTCCATGTATTGTGCTAAATTATTAATTTGTGCAGTACGACAATCTAGAAAATGTCCTGCTTGTTTCTCTGCAGAATCTTTTGCCCATTGTAGATTATAGTAATCTTTAAATTCTGTTTTTCCGGTGATTCGGTAATATTTGATACCAGTATGTACTCTAACACCATTATGAGCAATATATGGCTTAATGTAATCATAATCTGCATCATATCCGATATCACGATAAAATTCTCGGTAATTAAAATCTCCTGGGTATCCATTAATGGAACTCCATACTTGTCTAGAAGATTCTATATCACGACCAAACGCAATGACACCTTCTGGTGATACAATAGGAGCAAAAGTTCCATACATAGGTGTTGGGTCAGCATATAGAATTCCATGAGATTCTGTAATAATATAATCGATACCAAATTCTTTCAAATATTTATCTGCTTCTGGAACATAACCACATTCAGGAAGCCATATTCCACGAGGTTTTTTGCCGAAATATCTTTCATAAGTTTGAACACCAACAGCAATTTGTGCTTTTACTGTTTTTTCATTTACATATAAAATTGGGAAATAACCATGTGTTGCTCCACAAGTGATAATTTCTAGAACGCCAATATCTTGAAAATGTTTGAAGGCTTCAATTAAATTACAATGATATACATCTTTAAATAGATGTAAGTCATTAGAATATCTTTCAAAATAATAATGAGAAAGTTTATTTAATCTTTCATCACCAGCGGTTCTTTTGATTTCTTTTCCAGAAAGTTCAATTAATCTTTTTAAATATTTGATATATTTTCTTTGTAATAATTTATTATCCAACATAGATAATAAAGGAGGAGTCATAGACATGGTAATTCTAAAATTAACTCCTTCTTCTACTAATTTTTGAAAATTGGTTAGTAATGGGATGTAAGTTTCAGAAATTGCTTCATATAGCCAAGATTCTTCTAAATAATCATCACTTTCAGGATGGTGGATAAAAGGTAAATGAGCATGTAGGACAAAACTTACATATCCTTTTTTTTCTTGCATTTGATAATTCTCCTTTGTTTATTTGAATTTAGAGGAAAGACTTCCGTGAAGAAGGATTTCCAGAAGAAGGGTTTGATAAATCATAAATTTCTTCTATATTTTCATCTTGATAAATGGCTTTATATAAATCATAAATATTATAGATTCTTCCCATATTTCGGATAAAGGAAAGGGAAGTAGTTGGTTTGGCAGTTTGCTCTCCTGTTTTTACATTTCTAAAATAAACCATTTTTTGTTCTTTATTAAATAAAATATGGTCATTTGGTGATTCTATTTTATTGGACATAGAAATATAAATATAATCTGTATTTAGTTTTTCTGTTTTTATGATAGGTTTTCTTCCAAGTTCAATTCTATAATCACATTTACTATCTGCCACATGAAGATACCAACTGTTAGCAAAATCGTTAATTTCTACTTCAAAAGAATACCCTAGGGTATCATTATAAACTTTTAAAATTGGTTTTGTAGTTTCAAAAAAGTTCTCTCCATATAGTTCTTTATATTGTTCTCTGTCTTTATCAGAAATGTCCCAATAGATAAATAATGTTTTTGGAGTTTGAGCTAATACTTTAACAATGGTTTGATTATAACGATAAGGCAAATCATAATATTCCACTATTTCTACTTTTTTCTTTTTAGGAGTAGTTGCTTTTTTAGAGGATGTTGCCTTTTTTAAGGTAGTTTTAGAAGTAGCTACTTTTTTAGTTGTTTTCTTTTTTCCAGTTGTTTTAGAAGTATTTGTTTTTTTAGAGTTTTTTGAAGTTGCTTTTTTTGTAGCAGTCTTGGATGCTGCTTCTTTTTTGGAGGCAACTTTTTTAGGAGTCTTTGTAGACTCTTTTTTTGTGGTTTGTTTTTTGGTTGTTTTTGGTTTAGTTTCTTTTTCTAGTTCTTTTTGTTCTTTTGTTTTTCTTGGCATTAGATATCCTCCTATGTAATCTCTTTTATTCTTTTTCTATCTTATACTAAATTGAAAATAAATTCAAGAGTAAATTTGCAATTTTACTAAAAGTTTGTTATATTTAATAAAGTTTGTCAATACTATCTTATTAATCATTATGAGGCATTAAGACATGTAGAAAGAATTATTTATGAAGAAGTGGTGATTAACAAAAATAAAAATTTATGAAAAAACAAGGAAAAGGAGGAGTTAATAAAATGAAAAGGACAAGAGTTGCAGGAATTGTATTAATGAATCATGGAATTGCTTTAATGCATCGAAAAGATGTAATAAAAAGAAAAGATTATCAAGAATATTACACTTTCCCAGGAGGTGGGTTAGAAGAAGGTGAAACACCAGAAGAAGGAACTATAAGAGAAATAAAAGAAGAATTTGGTATTCAGGTTAAAATAGTAAAGAAATTGTATGAAATGCAATCTGAAAAATTTAATCAATTAGAACTATTTTATCTTTGTGAATATTTAGATGGAGAGTTTGGAACAGGTGATGGACCAGAATTTCATCATGACCCAAAGTATATAGATAGTGGAAAATATATCCCAGAAATTGTTCCAATAGAAAAAGTAAAAGATATTTTGTTATTGCCTTTAGAAATAAAAGAAAAATTCATAACAGATTTCGAAAATGGGAATGTTTTTTAAGTTAATTTTATAAATTTAGAAAATTGTGAAACAGATAGGAGATTAAAATGCTATCTGTTTTTTTTTACAAGAAAGTATATATTATGTTACTTGCATAATAATGAATGATTTTGTTAAAAAATGTGGAAGAAAATTCATGTACAAATAAAAACATTATTGTTATAATACGAATGTAAAACTGTAATACCTTATAAACATAATATAGAAACAAGGGGGTGCCAAAGATAAACTAAAAGAATAAAAAGATACAAAATGGGAAAGAATAGCAAAAGAAAAAGAAAGATAAAAAACGATAAGGGGGAAATCAAAAAAATGAAGATTAAAAACGAACTAAAAAATAAGAAAGGAATTACCTTAATTGCGTTAGTAATTACTATTATAGTCTTACTAATCCTTGCAGGAGTAACAATTGCGACTCTAACGGGAGAGAATGGAATACTAACAAGAGCAAATGATGCAAAGGAGAAAACAGAAGAAGCATCAGAGAAAGAAAATACAATTCTTTCTCAATATGATACTATAATTAAGCAGGAAACAGGAGAAGCCTGGAAACAAAATAAAACAATAGTAAGTAAAGGAGATACTGTATTAGAGGTAGGAGATTATGTTGATTATCAATCAGGAGTAGCAGGATATCAGGATGAAAATGGATGGAGAGTTTTGGGAGCAGAAGATGGTAAATTATTATTGTTATCAACATATCTAGTAACTGAGAATTATACATTAAGTGGTGCAGAAGACTATTTGAATGATACGGGAGTAAAAAAATTAAATGCGGAATGTGAAAAATATGGAAATGGACTATATGCAACAGGGGCAAGAAGCGTAAAAGCAGAAGATATAGATAGAATAACAGGATATAATCCTGAAAAAACTGGAAATGGGGAAATATATGAAAAAGGTCAAATAGATGAATATGGAAATGAAGTAACATATAAAATTGAAAATGGTAATATAATATATAGTTCAAAAAATGGAAGTGGCACAAGTGAATACACAAGTTTTATAATGCCTGATGGAAGAGTGTTAGGCACGGATATAAATGAGATAACTTTAAAAAGCAATGCATACTATTACTTACCAAAGACATTAACAAATAATTGGAAAGACGAAGAAGTTGGTTTGACTGATACAAGCAAAGCTTATAATATGCTATTTACAAATCCTACAGATGAATCTAGTTATATTACTTATTGGCTTGCTAATACGTATACTGAAACAACGACTACTGGTCGTGTTATATGGGGAATATATGGAGTACCAGGTGGTAATAAGGGAAATATAGCTTTATATGCATCTAATGATAAAGAGAAAACGATTTCTTATGGAATACGTGCAGTAGTTTCTATTGAAGATGATGTAGTATTGAACGGTAATGGAGAAAACAGATGGATGTTAACAAAATAAAATTATGTTGTAAGAGAAAGAAAAAGATAAAATTTGTACTAAATAGCGTGTGTCACGAAAAAGTCGAAAGACTTTTGTAACTGTATAAATGATGGTAGCAGACCTACCGCAGGCGTCATTCAGGTGAAGCCTGCAAACCACTCTAAGGTGCTGTATTCAAAAGATATGGTATTGAGCGTTAGAGAAAAGGCAACAGGAGTTGTCAGGTGTGTATTATGGAGATGAAAGACCAAATGAACCACTTACGAAAGTATCGAAAAGTGCAAGACTTCATCAAAATCAAAGTATGGCTATTTGCTTTGAGACAAAATCTAGCGGAAACCTGATTACTGGCTAGATGGTGGACGGTACAAAGGTGGCATGAACATAATATGGGCGTTTATACGGAACGTGAGAACCTACGGGCTAATGTTAAGGGAGTATATCAAGTAGCAGAAACTACAAGATAAGAGTACCAATGTAGTCATAGGGGCAGACCAAGCCGTAGTAGTGAAGAAATTTCTGTAATGGGAATGGAGCAAAGGGCTTGGAGTTATTAGTTTGTATAAATAAGTCAACTAGAAATAGGAGGAACTTATGGAAGAAACAAAACCGTTCAAGATTGCAAAACAAGCAGTTAAAATAGCGTTTGAGAGAGTGAAAGCTAATAAAGGAACATATGGGATAGATGAACAAAGTATATCAGATTTTGAGTTAGATTTGAAAAATAATCTATACAAAATATGGAACAGAATGTCATCAGGAACATATTTTCCAAAACCAGTAAAAGCAGTAGCAATACCAAAGAAAAATGGTGGAACTAGAATTTTAGGTATACCAACGGTTGAGGACAGAATAGCACAAATGGTAGCAAAAATATACCTTGAGCCAAATGTAGAGAGAATATTTTATGAAGATTCATATGGATATAGACCAAATAAATCAGCAATACAAGCAATAGGAGTATTAAGAGAAAGATGTTGGAGAAAAGATTGGGTAGTTGATTTTGATATCAAAGGACTATTTGATAATATAAGACATGACTATCTAATTGAAATGGTCAAAAGACATACGAATGAGCAATGGATAGTTCTGTACATAGAAAGATGGTTGAAAACACCATTTAAAATGCAAGATGGAACAATAGTAGAAAGAACAGCAGGAACACCACAAGGAGGAGTAATAAGTCCAGTATTAGCAAATTTATTTATGCACTATGTATTTGATGATTTCATGAGTAAAGAGTTTCCTAATATACCATGGGTAAGATATGCAGATGATGGAGCTTTAAATTGTGTATCAATTAAACAGGCAAAATATATAATTAAAGTTTTAGATAAAAGATTTAAATTATTCGGTTTAGAATTAAATCTAGACAAAACTAAGATAGTATATTGCCAAGATGATAATAGAAAAGGAAATTATGAGAATACATCATTTGACTTTCTAGGATATACATTTAGGAAAAGAATTGCAAGAAAGAAAACAGGAGAGTTATTTGTAAGTTTCCTACCAGCAATGAGCGATAAAGCGCAAAAAGAAATAAGGAAAATAATCAGAGGTTGGAGATTACAAGATAAAACGAGCAAAAATCTTAAAGAAATAGGAGAAAAAATAAATCCACAAATACAGGGATGGATAAACTATTACTCACAATATTATAAAACAGCTATATACAATATACTAAGATACATAAATAGATGTTTAATTAAATGGGTAAGAAGAGAGTATAGAAATAAGAATTCTAGGAAAAGAGCTACAAAATGGTTAGATAAAATAGCAAAAGAAAACTCAAATATATTTGCACACTGGAAGTTTGGAGCAACACCAACGGCAAGATAACTGGGAGCCGTGTGATGGGAGACTGTCAAGCACGGTTCTGAGAGGAGCTTGAGGGGAAGTTCCTCAGGCTTACTTACTTTGTACCTCGCTATGGACCGAATGAATAAAATTGAAAAAATATAAAACCTCGTGTATAATATAGATTATGTAACTCGAAAGTTACAAATATATTAAACAGGAGGTATTTTTTTATGACAAATGAACAAATTTAAGCTAAATCAAAAAATTTTATCAAAAATATTTAAAATCAAAAAATGAATCCGAAATGAGAAGCAAAAGAGAGAAGGTGAGAACAAAATAATAGAAAACACATATTTACTTTAAAATAAATATTGATACAGAAGATAAAAAAGGTATAATAGAGAAGATATAGGAGAAGCAAAAGGAAAAGATCTAGAAGAAAAATAATAGGAAAAAGGGAGGAAAGTAATATGGTAATGGAAAATTTGAGGAGGATTATAAGAGAAGATAGAGAAGAAGCAAGACAAGAAGGAATAAATCAAGGAATTAGCCAAGGAATTAATCAAGCTATCAGACAAGTAGTAAAACGAATGTTAAAAAATAACATGAAAGATGAAACTATAAAAATGATGACAGAGATTAATGATATCGAACTAGAAAAAATAAAAAAAGAAATAAAAAGGGAATATTCTACACAAGTTACATAAAACAAAAAAACAAAAAAATGATTGACATCTTTATATCTGTATGATATAATAGGAAACTGTAATCCGCTTAGTCAAGGTTCCCAAATACTAATAAAAATTAGTTACCTTTTTTAAGGATTAGCGAGTATACAAATAAGGAGGTGCATTTTAGATGTACGCAATTATTGAAAGTTGTGGAAAACAATACAAAGTAGCAGAAGGAGATGTTGTATTTTTCGAAAAACTAGATGCAGAAGAAGGTAAAAAAGTTACTTTTGATAAAGTTATACTAGTTTCAGAAGAAGGAAAAGTACAAGTTGGAAATCCTTATGTGAAAGGTGTAAAAGTAGAAGGAAAAGTAGTTTCTCATGGTAAAGCTAAAAAAATCATTGTTTTCAAAATGAAACCTAAAAAGAACTATAGAAGAAAACAAGGACATAGACAACCATATACAAAAGTAGAAATTACAGCTATTAAAACAGCAGCAAAAAAGGCTGAAACAACTAAAAAAGCAGAAACTACTGAAAAAGTAGGAGCATAATTTTTAGAATAATTTGAAATGAGATAAAAACGAAACCGAAGGGAGTGAGAAAGCATGGCTCATAAAAAAGGTCAAGGTAGTAGCCATAACGGTAGAGAGAGTGAATCTAAACGTTTAGGAGTCAAAAGAGCTGATGGACAATTTGTTCTTGCAGGAAATATTTTAGTAAGACAAAGAGGAACTAAAATGCATCCTGGAACTAATGTTGGTAAAGGAAGCGATGATACACTTTATGCATTAGTAGATGGAACTGTTAAATTTGAAAGAAAAGGTAAGGATAAAAAACAAGTAAGTGTTTATCCAGTAACTAATTCATAGAAATAAAAGAAGAAGTGAATTGAATTTTACTTCTTTTTTTTGACCCAAAAAAGTTTTTTAAATATTTTCAAAAAACCATTTACAATTAAATCAAAATTGTATAAAATATATTAAAGTGTGAAAAAAATGTCAAAAACAAAAGAAAATGAGAGAAGAAAGGAAGTATATCAATGAAAATATTGATGTTAACATGGGAATATCCACCAAGAGTAGTAGGGGGAATAGCAAAAGTAGTGTATGATTTATCAAGAACACTAATAAAAGATGGGCATGATGTAACAGTTGTAACATATAAAGAAGGGGACGTTCCTTATTTTGAAGATGATAAAGGTGTAAAAGTATATAGAGTAGATAACTATATGATAAATCCTAATAATTTCATCGATTGGATTATGCAATTAAACTTTAATTTAGTAGCAAAAGCAAATGAAATTATGGCAGAACAAGGAAAATTCGATGTTATTCATGCACATGATTGGTTAGTAGCATATGCTGCTAAAACTTTAAAAAATTCTTATCATATTCCAATTGTTTCTACCATTCATGCAACAGAGGCTGGAAGAAACAGTGGAATTCATGATGAACAACAAAGATATATTAATGATACAGAATGGATGTTAACCTATGAATCATCAGAAGTCATTGTAAATAGTAATTATATGAAAGGGGAACTACAAAGATTATTTGGATTACCATATGAAAAAATTAATGTAGTACCTAATGGAGTAAATTTAAGTTTATTCAATGGAATTGAAAGAGATTATAATTTTAGAAGAAAATATGCCATGGATAATGAAAAAATTATATTATTTATGGGAAGATTAGTATATGAAAAAGGAGTACAGCATTTAATTGCTGCAATGCCTAAAATCTTAAATGGATATCATGATAGCAAATTAGTCGTTTGTGGAAAAGGTGCTATGTTAGATGAATTAAGAGCACAAGCTAATGCAATGGGAATTGGAAATAAAGTATATTTTGCAGGATATATGAATGGAAAAGATGTACAAAGAATGTATAAAGCTGCAGATATTGCAGTATTTCCTAGTACTTATGAACCATTTGGAATTGTAGCATTAGAAGCAATGCTATCTGAAAATCCAGTAGTAGTATCTGATGTTGGAGGATTAAATGAAATTGTACAACATAGAGAAAATGGAATGAAAAGTTATGCTGGAAATGCAAATTCAATTGCAGACTCTATTTTAGAATTATTATATGACCATAAATTATGTTCAGATATTACAAAAAAAGCAAAGAATAAAGTAAGAAACGAATACAATTGGAGTAAAATAGCACAAGATACACATTTTACATATCAAAAAGCAATTTGTCAATCTATGGCTGAAAAACAAAAAAGAGAAATTGAACAAGAAAGAGCTAAGAAAGCTAAAAAAGCTAAAAATACAGAAAATGAGATTACAAATCTACTTAGCTTTAGAAAACGCCAAGCTTATGCTTAGTATAAATTAATAAATAATGTTAGACATTTTATTCAAATTAGAGTAAGGCTTTTAATTTGGATAAAATGTCTGTTTTTTTTGTAATTTTGAAACTTTTTTAATAAAAAATGTCACTAATAAAGTGAAAGGGGTTAACAAATGGGAAAAAAGAATATTACCAAAGAATTTGAGATAATTTATCAAAAAACGTATTATCATACATTAAAATATGTTATTTGTAAGTGTTATCATTTAGAAGATGTTAATGATTTAGTACAAGATAGCTATGTAGAATTATATAAAAGAATGCAAAAACAAAATACTAACATTGAAAATGTAGAAGCATATCTTATTGGAATAGCACATAATTTGATGAAAAAATATTATGGAAAAGAAAATAAAATCATAGCATATCCTTTTGGAGAAGAAAAAGAAGAAAATGTAGTAGACTGGAAAATCGATTTAGAAAGAGATATTGTAACAAAAGAAAATGTTGATAAAGTGTGGGAATATTTGAAAAATAAAGATATTTCTATTGCAAAAATATTTTATTTACATTATACCATGGATATGAAAATAGCAGATATTGCGAAAGCTTTAGAAATGGGTGAATCTAATGTAAAAAATTATTTATATAGAACATTAAAAGAATTGAAAAATGTTTTTGGAAAGGAGGGAGATGATAGTGGAGAGAAATTTTAAAGAATATACAAAAGAACAATTTAGTAAAGAAAAAAATTACAATGCCATTTTACAAAAAGTGAAAGGAAGTGGTGTTATGAAAAAGAAAAAAATATTAAGTATTGCTGCTGTCCTATTAGTTGTTGTAATAGTTGGTGCTATGGCTCCTAACATTTATGCAAATATCAAATGGAACATTGAATTCAAAGAATACCAAAACAGAAAGGTGGATTATGGATTAGCATCTATTAATACAGCAGTAGACGAATACGAAACCAATATTGATATGGATTATATTTATCAAGATGAAATTGGTGTGAAATTGGAAGGACTTTTGATAACAGATGATTATTTTAAGATGAATATAGGAGTTCAATTACCAGAAGGCATGGAAGTACAAACAGATACTTTTGGTTATAATTTTGCAGTATATGATGAAAACAATAATATTTATGGTGTGTTTGAGAGATTAAAAATAGGAGAGAAAAATCCAACTATATATTGGAAAAAGTTATATCAGGAATTGGGAATCGATTATGATAAAAAAGATGTGTATTCTATACAATATCAAGATTCCTGTCAAGGAGCTTCTGTTGTGACCTCAGAAAAAGGATATCTTAGTACTACATGTTCTATGACTTCAGAAAAAGGATTTCCAAAGAGTAAAAAATTATATATTAGGATTTTTGACATAGGATATTCCTTATATGATTTTGATGAAGAGGCAAGGAAGATGCTAGCAGTGGAAAATAGAACTATTTCAGATGCGGAATGGATTTTAGAGGTAAATGTACCAGAAGAATTTTATCAAAGAGAAATGATAGAATTGAAAATGGCAGAAGAAATAGAAGGATTAGAATTAACAAAAGCAGAAGTAACAGAAACGGGATTATCTGTGAAAGTAAAACATGAAGATATGATGAAAATCATAGAAGAGGGAATGAACCAACCTACAGAAGAATTTGATGAAGCGGTTCATAATGCTATTCATATAGAAGATGAAGCTGGTAATAAATATTATAATTTTGGATTAGGAACAACAGGAAATCAAGGAGAAGTAAAAATGAAATTTGATATTAATAAAGAACAAATAACAGAAAAAACATATTATATCTGTACTCATCTAAGAGGAGAAGATAAAAAAGTGAAATTAGAAATAAAATAGTACTTGCTGATATAAAAAAGAGGAACCTAATAAATGTTAGGTTCTTTCTGTTTTGGTTAAATATGTTAATATTTATATATCAGGTTTTTCTAATAGCATATAAAATAGCTGTGAACTGTAACCTGTTTTTTTAACTTTTTAAAAAATTTTTTTAAATTCTACAAATTTAGCAAAAAAATGGTGTATAATAGGTATGTAAAAAGAAAGATAAATAAGTTTGAAAGGAATAAAAAAATGACAGAATTCAAATCAGGATTTGTAACATTAATAGGAAGAACAAATGTAGGAAAATCTACTTTATTAAATTTATTAGTAGGAGAAAAAGTAGCAGCAATTGCAAACAAAGTGCAAACTACAAGAACGGCAATTAAAGGAATTGTCAATAGAGAAAATTCACAAATAGTTTTTATCGATACACCAGGAATTCATAAACCAAAACATAAATTAAATGAAACTATGGTAGAAACATCATTTGCAAGTATTGCAGATTGTGATTTAGTAATGTTTTTAATAGAAGCTACAAGCACTGAAATTGGTAGAGGAGATGCCAGAATTTTAGAAAAATTAAAAGAAGCCAAAAAGAAGACAATTTTAATTATTAATAAGATTGATTTAGTGCCAAAGGAAACTTTATTAAAACTAATAGATTTATATCAAAAAGAATATCCATTTGAAGCAGTAATACCAATTTCTGCAACAGAGATAAAATATAAAGAAATTATATTAAATGAAATAGAAAAGAACTTAAAACCAGGTCCTGCATATTATGATATAGAGGAATACACAGACCAAACTTTAAGACAATTAGCAGAAGAAACCATAAGAGAAAAAGCTTTAAAATTACTACAAGATGAGGTACCACATGGAATATTGGTACAAGTAGAAAAAATGAAACAAAGGAAAAATAAGAACCAAGAAGAAATTTATGATATAGAAGCTACCATTTATTGCCTTAGAAATTCTCATAAAGGAATTATTATAGGAAAAAATGGAGAAATGTTAAAAAAAATCGGAAGAGCTGCAAGAATTGAAATGGAGAAAAATTTTGGTATAAAAGTTAATTTGAAAACATGGGTAAAAGTAAAAGAAGATTGGTTGGATAATGACTCTATTGTAAATCAATTTAAGTTAAAATAGAAAAATGATAGTATAAAATTTTCATTTTTGCAAAAGATAAAATTAAAGGTAAAACTTTAAACAAGGAGAGTGAGCTTATGATTAAAAAAATAGCATGGGATACCTTTAAAAATACAGGTGACATCAATGCGTTTTTAGAATTTAAACAAATAGAAACTATTGAAAATCAAATAAAACAAGGGCAAAATATAGAAACAATAGACTGGGACAAATTACAGGAAAAAATAAAGGGTGAATAAAAGTAATGGCAAATGTAAAAATGAATGGAATTATATTAGCAGAAAATAATATGGGAGATTTTGACAAAATGCTAACAATGCTGACTCCTGGAGTTCGGAAAAATTTCCTGTGTTGCCAAAGGAGCTAGGAGACCCAAAAGTGCTCTCCTAGCTGGCACACAATTATTTTGCTTTGGAGAATATTTAATGTACAAAGGAACCGAAACCTATCATATTAATTCTGTAGAAACAATAGAGGTATTTTACAATATTAGAACAGACTTAGATAAATTAAAATATGCAATACATATTAATAAAATTATTCAAGATGTAACAGAAGAAAATCAAAATTGTTATAAAATATTACAATTATTTTTAAATACATTATATGTTATATCTGAAACACAAAAGGATTTAGATTTTATATTAAGTGTTTTTAAAATGAGATTACTATGCATATTAGGATTTGTACCTAATATACAAAAATGTGTAAACTGTGGAGAAAATGAGAACTTAGTTACTTTTAGTATTAAAGATGATGGGATGAAATGTGAGGCTTGTAGCAAGCAAGATAAGTCTTGCATTGCAATGAATCAAAGTACACAAAGTGCGATTAAATACTGTGTAACAGCTCCTGCTAAAAAACTTTTTTCTTTTTCATTAAAAGAAGAAGCTTTAGAAGAGTTTAAATTAATTACAAAGCTGTATTTTAATCAAAAATTGGAAAAAGAATATAAAATAGAAAATCTTTTCTAAATTATTAAAAAGGTGGATATATTATCTATCTTTTTTTATTATGGAATAGTAGCAATCAGCAACATATTTATTACTAGATAATGAGTAATAATAATTGAAAAATAGTAGCACATATTTTCAAAAGATTTAAAAAAATGGTTGAAAAAAATAGAAATAGCATATATAATAAAAATATAGCATATAACAAAACATAGAAAGAAGAAGGGAGCGATTTTTATGAAAATAAAAATGACAGGGAAAGAACTAAAGATAACTGACGCAATGAACGATTATGTAGAAAAAAAATTAGACAGAATCGATAAATATTTTGAAGAAGCAGAAGCAGAAGTTACTTTAAGAACTGAAAAAAATGAACAAATTGCTGAAATTTATGTAGAAGCGAATGGAGAAAAATATAGAGCAGTAACAGAAGATAAAGATATGTATGCTTCTATTGATAAAGATATTGATATCTTAGAAGGACAAATTAGAAAAGCCAAAACAAAGAAAGAAAAAATGATGAAAGAAGCATCTTTGAAAACAATGGAAGTACAAAAAGATACTATTTCAGAAATAAGTAATGAAATTATTAAAACATCTTATTATGAAATTAAACCAATAACACCAGAAGATGCTGTTTTAAAATTACAAGAAAAACCATCTCATAATTTTTTAGTATTTATTAATGTAGAAACTGGAAAGGTAAATGCAATACATAAATTAAAAGATGGTAAAAATTATGGCTTAGTAGAACCAGAAGCTTAAATAGAATTTTTATATAAATTATGGGTGGTAATAACTACCCAATTTTTATTATTTTGAATATTAGAGGTTTGATGTAGTAAAGTATTTAATAGTATTAATATTATTAAAGGAGAGATAGTATGAAAAATAAAATTATTATTGGATTAATTATTATAGAAATAATTGCTATAATCCTAATTGTAACATTTTACATAAACAATGTATATGTATATTCAGATGATTTTATTATATCAAAAGGATATAAAATATTTGGAAGTGACTATTGCACTAAAGACAATGATAGCCAACTGCATGAAGATTTAGAACATTCTATGTGGGCAGGAGCAGCTATTACTCCATACAAGTGCCAACTTTGTAATAAAAAATATGAACATAGTAACACAGCTGTACCTAAAATATGCTCTTCATGTGCAAATATAACAGGAAGATGTATGCAATGTGGAAAGTTAATAAATAAATAACATAAAAGCTTGGTTTTGTATACATTTTTCTATTTTTTTTTGAAAAATGTATTGACAAATATATTTCTAAATATTATAATACTAATTGTCGTTAAGATGACCAGTTTATTTATGCAGATGTGGCGGAACTGGTAGACGCACAGGACTTAAAATCCTGCGGTTGAATAAACCGTGCCGGTTCGATTCCGGCCATCTGCACCATAAGAGCATCAAGGCTTTTGAGATATATAACCTTGATGCTTTTATAATAAAATTGCTAGAATTTTCTAACAAATTTCTAACAATTTGAAATATTTACATTAGTA
>CALXCD010000022.1 GCA_944386715.1 uncultured Clostridia bacterium | reverse complement strand
AACATTGTATCATAAGTTTTAATTATGTGTCTTTTTATTTATCTTAAAACGGTAATTTAATTTTACCATTTATAAAATTTTTCAAAAAGTTTTTACAGCAATTTTTTCCTTCTAAAAAAACTTATTATTTCACATGTCAAAAAGCTTTATTTTTCGGCATTTTTATGTTTATAATCCGAAGGTGCTTTTCTAAAAATATTTTTTAATCATCTTATTTTTTATGTGCCCTTCTGTAGTATTACTTCTTATCTTAAAAAGCATTGCATTTTTGATGCAGTAACAATTTGTAGGAATCATAAATCAGACAGTCTACTTTCTTAGTTTTTATTTTTGACTGCGTAATACTGAAAGTTACTAATAAAAAACACAATGCTTTTTCTTAGTTTTACATTTAGCTCTAAAATAGTTACTTCTTTTATGATGAATTATCTAGATAATTATTTTTCAATCATTTTTATTATTATACAATAGATAATATAATATTTTCTACTAATCCATTGTTTTCGTTATATTCTATTTTAACACTATATTTATCAGAATTATTATTGCTACCTTCTAAATTCTGTAATAGTAGATTAGCTAAGTCTTCATTTTTCTTATTTTTTTCAATTACTATCAAATATGTTTTTGGCTTTGGCTCTGTACTACTTCCTCTTTTTTCTTCATATTCCATAATTTTGATTTCTTTTAAGTTGTCTTTGACAACTTCCATCATTTTTTTGATATCTTCTTTTTCTAATTCGTCTCCTTGATAAAATTCAAACATAGCATTAAAACGATTTTTTTCAGCTTCTGTTATCATCCCACCTTCTGTTATTTGTGCCATTCCTTCTTCGATCAAATCAATACTAACTAGCATATTCATAACATCTTGTATTGTCACTGTTTCTTGTAATTTATTGATTTGATTTTGCATATTTTCTTTGACAACTTGGGTAATATTATTTCTTTCCGCTTCTTCTAATCCTTCTAAATCAATACTGTTTTCTTCATTTAATACTATTTTGTCTTTCAAATCATTAACTATTGTATCTGTTTTTTCTATTGTTAAAGTTACTTCATTTTTTTCGTTATAAGCTTTTATTTCCCATTGTGAGTTTATGGTTGTATTCTCCATTTTTGCTGTATTTGTTATTTCTATATTATTAGATATGCTATCTTTTATAAACTCCATACTTAGATAGTTATTCTCTTCATTTTCATCAGTTGTTATGACAGTATTTATTTTCCATCCATTTTCTTTTTCTCCATTTTGATTATAATCCATCTCTACCCAAACTCCATCTTGATTTGTTAATCTATCTATTTTAAAATCATATTCATCTGAAGTAATTTGAGTACGTATCGTTTGTCCATTTTTTTCGTAAACTGTTATCGTTCTTTGCTGTTGTCCTATATTTGTATTTTGGATAGTATCTATTATATTAGTCATATAGTCAATATATGCTTGTCTTAACCCTTGATCTATATTGGATAATTCTTTTATTTGTGTATTGAGAGCATCTATTTTTGCCAATATCATTTCATCTTGTTTGGCTTGTTCTAATATTTTTAAATAAATATTATTGAATTGTTCTTTTGTTAAGGTAATACTATAGGCATTAGCTCTTGTATTAGAATTATTGATGGTAATATTACTATTAGCTTGTTTCGTATATGATTGTTTATTGGTATTGGCTATAATAATATTGATATACTTATTCATTAAAGTATTTATTTCTTCTTGGGTGAAAAGCTTCTTTACTTGACTCCAATCTATTTGTGTTAATTTTTCAATTACTGATAGTATATTGTTTTCTGAGTTCTCATTGTTTTGTTCCTCAAAAGGAACGAATTGTTTAATTCCTTCTAATCGAATCCATCTTTTTGCATCTGTGTCAAGATATTCTGCTCTTACTAGATTTTCTTCTTGTTTTACTAATTTGATATCTTTATAAGCATAATTAGCTGTTTTATCTGTTTGTCCCTCTATTTTTAATTCCACTGTATTAATAGGACTATCTGTTTTTTCGTCTTCTAGCCCCTTATGGATAATATAATTTATCTTTCCTTGCGTTGTAGTTGTATATTTATTATTTTGTAATAATTCATTTGCTTCTTGCATTCCATTTTGATTTTGTATTTGTTCTATCATACTAAAATTCTGTGCTAAATATTTGACAAATAATGTATCATTACTTTTAAAGGCATCTGTTGTCATATACAAATACACAAGAATTCCTATTATGATTAATATAACTATTATGATACTTGTTATTATTAAATTTCTTCTTTTTTTCCTTGGCAACATATGTTGGTATCCTCCTTTTTTCACTAATTTCTTTGTTTTACTGCTTCGTAAAGGATAATTCCTGTTGAAACAGAGGCATTTAATGAAGTTATTTTTCCTTTCATTGGTATTTTTACAAGGAAATCGCAATTTTTTCTAACTTTTTCGCTCATTCCGGTCCCTTCATTTCCAATAACAATAGCTAATGGACCTTTGAAATCTTGTTTATCGTAAAAAGTATTTGTGTTGATATCTGTTCCGCATATCCATACTCCTGCCTTTTTCAATTCTTCCATCGTATTAGAAATATTAGTTACTCTTGCAATTTTCATATATTCCACTGCCCCTGCTGACACTTTGTTAACTGTACTGTTTACTGTTGCAGCTCTTCTTTTTGGAATGATAATACCATGTACTCCAGCTGTTTCAGCAGTTCTAATAATAGAACCTAAATTATGTGGGTCTTCAATACCATCTAGAATAAGAATAAATGGGTCTTCTTGTTTTTTTTTCGCTTCCTCTAGTATGTCTTCTACTTCACAATAAGCAAATGGGGGAACGGTTGCGATTACCCCTTGATAATTTGGTGTTTGTGCCATTTGCTCCATTTGTTTTTTATCTTTTTCTACTAAGATAATTCTTTTTTCTTTTGCAATTGCTATAATTTTATGAATAGAACCATGTTTTTCTCCCTTTGTGATAAATATTTTGTTGATATCTTTTCCACTTTCTAATAGTTCTAAAACAGCATTTCTTCCTTCTACTTGTCCTTCATCCTTTTTTTCTTTTTCCATAACTTTCCTCTCTTTTTTATTATCCATTATTTTTTATCCAATTTATAATTGCATTTAGGGCTTTTTCTAAATTTTGCATTTGATTAATATCTCTATATTTTTTAGTAAATTCTATCTGCATACAAGCAATCTTAGTATTAGTTGCCACTTTTTTGGTTAAAGTATGCATGGTATTTGCTTTGAATTTTTTGTCAATTCCTATTTTTTCTATTCCATTTTCTTTTAGAGATTTTATTAAATTTTCTAATATTTCTATTTTTCCATTCAAATTTTGCTTTTCATCTGTTCCTATATCTACATCAAATTCTTCTGTATCTTTCGCTCCGTGAATGTCTAAAAAAATTTGTATTTGATTTTCACGGATTATTTGTAGTACTTTTTCTTTATAGCTATTATTTTCTATATCATAACTTGCATCATCTTGATTATTATATGTTTTGTAAATGGCAAAACAATTTGTTTGTTTGGCTATCTCTATTACCATAGCACCTGTATAGCTATCTTTTCCTTTTATTTTTCCTTCTCTTAATTGTCTCACACTATGTGGTGCTGATATTAAAATGGGTATGTTCCCTTCTATTACTTCAAAAGATGATTTTTCTTTTATAGAATTATTTTGATATTCATCAAATTTTTTATTATATTGTTGTATTCTTTGTTTTAAATTTTCCAATCTACCGCTTCCTTATTCATCTTCTAATTTTAGTACAGACAAAAATGCTTCTTGTGGTATTTCTACATTCCCTATTTCACGCATTTTTTTCTTTCCTCTTTTTTGTTTTTCTAATAATTTTTTCTTTCTTGTAATATCTCCTCCATAGCATTTAGCTAATACATCTTTTCGCATTGCTGAAATGGTTTCTCTTGCAATAATTTGTCCCCCTACTGCTGCTTGAATTGGTATTTTAAATAGTTTTCTTGGGATAACGGTTTTTAATTTTTCTACCATTTTCTTTCCTCTATCATAACTACTATCTTTATGGACAATAAAGCTTAAAGCATCTACAGGTTCTCCATTGATATAGATATCTAATTTTACTAAATTGGATTTTCTATATTCTTTGAATTCATAATCTAAAGAAGCATAACCTTTTGTTTTTGATTTTAAGTTGTCAAAAAAATCATAGATAATTTCATTTAATGGCATTTCATAGATAAGGGTTACTCTATTTTCATCTAGATATTTCATATCGATATAGATTCCACGCCTTCTTTGGCATAATTCCATAATATTTCCGACATATTCTTTAGGTGTTAATATATTGGCTGTTACAAAAGGTTCTTCTATATAAGAAATCTCTTGTGGTTTTGGTAATTCTTCTGGATTATATAATTCTAGTATTTCTCCATCTGTTTTATATACTTTATAGATAACAGATGGTGCTGTTGTAATTAATCCTAAATCAAATTCTCTATCTAGTCTTTCTTCTATAATTTCTAAATGTAACAATCCTAGGAATCCACATCGAAATCCAAAACCTAATGCGGTGGATGCTTCTGCTTCAAATTCTAATGCCGCATCATTTAGTTTTAGTTTTTCTAATGCTTCTTTTAAGTCTTCATATTGACTTCCATCTATTGGATAAAGTCCACAATATACCATTGGTGTTACTTTTTTATATCCTTTTAAAGGTTCTGATGCTGGATTTGTTTTTAAGGTAATAGTATCTCCTACATGGATATCTGATAGTGTTTTGATACTTGCTGCAATATATCCTACTTCTCCTGCTTTTAGTTCTTGTGCTGGCATATAAGAACCTGGTACAAAATATCCTACTTCTGCGACTGTGAAATTTTTATTGGTAGCCATTAAAGTTATTTCGTCTCCTACTTTCACTTTTCCGTCCATAACCCTTACATGAGCAACTGCCCCTTTGTAATTGTCATAATAGGAATCAAAAATAAGGCACTTTGTTTTTGCATTTTCATCTCCTTTAGGTGCTGGAATATCTGTTACAATTCTTTCTAATACTTCTTCTACATGAAGTCCTGATTTAGCAGATATACAAGGTGCATCTTGAGCTGGTATTCCAATAATATCTTCTATTTCTTTTTTTACTTCCTCTATTCTTGCGTTTGGAAGGTCTATTTTATTTAAAACTGGTAATATTTCTAGATTATTATCAATTGCAAGATATACATTTGCAAGTGTTTGTGCTTCTACTCCTTGACTGGCATCTACTACTAAAATGGCTCCGTCGCATGCAGCCAAACTTCTAGATACTTCATAATTGAAGTCTACATGTCCTGGCGTATCTATTAAATTAAAAATATATTCTTGTCCATCTTTTGCTTTATAAATCATTCTAACTGCTTGCGATTTGATGGTAATGCCTCTTTCTTTTTCTATTTCCATATTATCTAACACTTGGCTTTCCATTTCTCTTTTGGATAATACTCCTGTCATTTCAATTAATCTGTCTGCTAATGTTGATTTTCCATGGTCAATATGCGCGATAATACTAAAATTTCTAATATGTGCTTGTCTATTATTCTCCATGTTTCCTCCATTATTTTATCTAAACTTAGCTTGGCTAACGTTGATTATGCCATTATTTTATCATACTCTCTTTAAAATCTCAATAGTTTTCTAAGGCGTTTGGTAAATTATAGTTACTAGTTAATGGTTTTTCATTTATTATTACTCAAAAGTATTGATATATTAATATTTTGCAGGCAAGACCCGGATTGTTACACCCAAGCTATGTTTTGCCAAATAATATTAATATATCAATACTTTTGAATATTTATTTTTTACTTATTAACTAGTAACAAATTGTATACTGTTTCATAACCCATTTCTATTAGTTCCTTTTGTGCCTTTTTACTCCTGCTACCAGAACTACAGTAAACAATAATGATTTCTTTCTTGTTTTTTAATATCGTTTCTACATTTTCTTTTATTTCATATTCTGGTAAAGAAATGGCTCCATTTAGATGCCCTTCTTTATATTCTTGTGGACTTCTTACATCTAAAAGAATAGCCCCCTTTTTTTCTAAATTTTTTAATTCTTCCATTGTAATATCTGCTTGTTCCATTCCCCTACTATTTTTCTTTTTCATTAACTTTCTTATTTTTTTTAGCATTTTGCATTCCCTTCTTTTTCTATCAATTCTTTCTATATTATATGCAAAATTTATTTTTTGTTGTTTCTTTGTCCACTATTTTCTTATTTATCCACAGTTTTTGTAGTTATCCACATTTTCTTTTCCCTATAAAGATTTATATTTCTACAAAATACCTGTGACAAACCTATTACAATTCTATTGCAAAATGAATCTATTTTCTTTTGTTTTTTCGCTATTATTAACCGTTTTCTTGTATTTTTTTCTATAAATCTCCTTTTTTTGCATTTTTTTATGACATTGGCATTGCAAATTTATTACAATTATGTATTCTTTCCTGTTTTATGTAACTGCTTTTGTTTTATTTTATCCACACCCCTTGCATGTGGATACTGTGGATAACTTTGTGAATAACTCAAAATGGTCACTTTGCGTTTACAAGTTATTCACATTGCATATTATTTTTATCCCCTTTTATTTTTCTTTTTATTTTGCTATTCTTTATGTGTACTATTTTCAAAATTAAAATTTTGTTTTCCAAATGGTACAGTAAAACCCAGTGTGCTTTGCACACTGGGTGTCTTTTTTAAAAAAATATCCAGTAAATAGCTAATATTATTTCTAATATGGTAATAAAAGGTAATCCAATGACAAAAGCTATTTTTTGTGTTTTATGTCTAAAAGTATACATCCCTGCTATGGTACCAATTCCTCCTCCGAATGGCAGTAATAATAAAGAGTGTTTTTTCTGGTATTCTCCATTTTCCTTTTTTCGCTTTTCTTTTATCTAACCACATGATAAAAAAGCCAAATAGGTTGATAGCAATAAAATATATAATTATGTTTTGTGTTGTGAATATTTCTTCAAAATGAATGGATTGCATTTTTCCTCTCCTTCTTTTATCCAAATAAGCTCATTTGATTACTTTGACTCATTCCTTTTAAGCAACCAAATTCTTTTAAAAGTTCTGCTCCTGAATTTCCAATTTTTGCTCTTATTTTTAAATCATCAATAGACATGAATTTTCCATCTTTTCTCGCTTCTACAATTCCTTGAGCAGCTACTGTTCCAAATCCTGGTATACTATTTAATGGTGGTCTTAGTTTATCCTCTTCTATTTTAAATTTAGTAGAATCTGAAGCATATAAATCTACTGGTAAAAAAGATAATCCTCTTTCATACATTTCTAATACAATTTCTAAATCATCATACATATCTAGTTCTGCTTTTGTTGCTTCTTTTTTTTGATTTTTTATTTCAATTTCTTTCATTTTATTTTTTACTTTTTCTTTTCCAAATATCATCCATTTGGCATCAAAGGCTTTTGCTCTGATGGAATAATAAGCTGCATAATATGCCAATGGTATATGTACTTTAAACCATGCAATTCTAAAAGCATTTGTTACATAAGCTGCTGCATGAGCTTTTGGGAACATGTATTTTATTTTTTCACAAGATTTGATATACCAATCTGGTACATCATGTTCTTTCATGATAGCTTTAAATCCTTCCCATTTTTCTGGGTCTTTTAATGCTTTTCCTTTACGTACTGTTTCCATGATTTTAAAAGCTTTATCTGGTGGCAAGCCTTTTTTAATGAGATATATCATGATATCATCTCTACAACATATAGCTTCTTGCAGTGTTACTACTCCTTGTTCTATCAAAGTTTGTGCATTTCCAAGCCATACGTCTGTCCCATGCGATAGCCCTGATAATCTTATTAATTCATCAAAAGTAGTAGGATGTGTATCTAAAAGCATTCCTCTTGCAAATTTTGTTCCATATTCTGGTATTCCAAAAGTTCCTACTTTAGAATTTATTTGCTCTGGTGTTACTCCTAAAGCATCTGTAGAATTAAAAATAGACATGGTTTCTTTATCATCTAAAGGGATATCTTGTGGTGCAATTCCAGTTAAGTCTTGTAACATACGTATTACGGTCGGATCATCGTGTCCTAGTATATCTAATTTTAATAGGTTTCCATCAATAGAGTGATAATCAAAGTGTGTTGTAATAATATCTGAATTTGGGTCATCTGCTGGATGCTGTACAGGTGTAAATTCATAGATTTCTCTTCCCTTAGGCACAACAATGATTCCTCCTGGATGTTGCCCTGTTGTTCTTTTGATTCCGGTACATCCTGTTGCTAATCTTTGCATTTCTGCTTTGTTAACTGGAATTCCTCTTTCTTCAAAATACCCTCTTACATACCCAAAAGCTGTTTTTTCTGCGACGGTTCCTACGGTTCCTGCTTTAAAAGTAGTTCCTTTTCCAAAGATTACTTCTGTATATTTATGTGCTTTTGCTTGATATTCTCCTGAAAAGTTAAGGTCAATATCTGGTTCTTTATCTCCATTAAATCCTAAGAAAGTTTCAAATGGAATGTCCATTCCATCTTTAATTAGTTTTTGTCCACATTTTGGACAATTTTTATCTGGTAAATCATAGCCATTTCCTACTCCATAGTCTTCAAATTCTGAATATTTACAATTGGCACATCGGTAATGCGGTTGCAATGAATTTACTTCTGTAATTCCTGTCATAAATGCTGCAAGGGAAGAGCCTACTGAACCTCTCGAACCTACAATATATCCATCTTCATTGGATTTCCATACTAGTTTTTGTGCAATAATATACATCACTGAATATCCATTACTGATGATGGAGTTTAATTCTTTATCTAGTCTTGTTTGTACAATTTCTGGCAATGGGTCTCCATATAATTCATGTGCCTTTTTGTAAGCAATGTTTTTGATGTCTTCTTCACATCCTGGTATATGTGGTGGACATTTTTCTGGTGAAATGGGACTAATTTGTTCACACATATCAGCTATTTTATTGGTATTTGTTACAACTACTTCATAAGCTTTTTCTTCTCCTAAATATTGAAATTCTTCTAACATTTCTTCTGTTGTTCTTAAATATAATGGAGCTTGGTTATCTGCATCTTCATATCCTTGTCCTGCTTCTAAAATACGTCTATAAATTTCGTCTTGTGGGTCCATAAAATGTACATCACATGTTGCTACTACTGGCTTATTTAATTTTTCTCCGGATGGCTACTATTTTTCTATTAATATCTCGCAAGGCTTCTTCATCACGGACTACTTCATTTCTAATTAGAAACTCATTATTTCCGATTGGTTGTATTTCTAAATAGTCATAGTCATTTGCAATTTCTTCTATTTCTTCATCTGTTTTTCCGAAGTTCTATTGCTTGATAAAGTTCTCCTGCCTCACAGGCACTTCCTAAAATTAGTCCTTCTGAATATTTTTGATATAGACTTTTTAAGATTCTTGGCTTTCGGTAAAAATAATGTAAATGGGATAATGACACTAATTTGTATAAATTTCTTAATCCTATATAATTTTTAGCTAAAATAATGGCATGATATGTTTTTAACTTTTTATAAGCGTCTTTTTTGGATTCTTCTGTACTGCTTACTTCATCAATATCATCTACTTTTTTGGCACCACGTTCTTTTAGCATATCTAACATTACACGAAAAACCTTTACGGTTGTGTCTACATCATCTAAAGCTCTATGGGCTACTTCTACTTTGATTCCCAAATTTTCTGCAATTTTTCCTAATTTGTATTTTTTGTAATCTGGAAATAAATCTTTTGCTAGACTTAAAGTATCTATATAGGTATAGTCAAATTCATATCCTAATACTTTTGCATTTTGTTTTAAAAATCCCATATCAAATGGTGCATTATGTGCAACCAAAACAGAATCTTCTATAAAGTCTAAGATTTCTGGAAATACTTGCTCGATTGTTTTTGCATCTTTTACCATTTCATCTGTAATATTGGTTACTTCTGTTACTCTTTCTGGGATATGTTTTTCTGGATTTACAAAGCAACTAAATTCGTCAATTACTTCTCCATTTTTTACTTTCATAATTCCTACTTCTGTAATTTTTTCCGTTTTAGCTGAGAAACCAGTTGTCTCTAAGTCCAATACACAGTAGGTAGTATCGATATCTTGTCCTTTTGCATTTGTTACAATTGCATTTTTATCTGGAGCTAAATATGCTTCTACTCCATATATTACTTTCATATCTGGATTATCATATCCTAATAGTTTGTGTGCTTCTGGGAAACTTTGTACCACTCCATGGTCTGTAATGGCAATAGATTTCATTCCCCATTTCATAGCTCTTTTTATTAAGTCTTTGGCAGATGTCATTGCATCCATTTGGCTCATTTGTGTGTGCATATGTAATTCTACTCTTTTTACTTCTGCATTATCTTGTCTATTTTCTTTTTTTACTCCAGTAGATTCTATAATGGTATTTGCCATGACTGTTAACTCATTTGAAAAATTGTCCATTTGTGCATTTCCTGCAATTTTGATTCCTTTTGCATTTTTTATTCTTTTTATTACTTTTTTGGCATTTTCTTTATTTAAAAATGCTTTGCAAGTCATGGTGCTAGTACCATCATACAAATCAAAACTTAATAGTGTTTTTCCTGATTTCAGTTCTCTGTCTTCCATGAAAATCACTTCGCCATCTAATGACACTTTTCCATCTTCTGCACTTAAATTTTCTACTGTTACTAGTGGTTCTGTTATATTGATGGAAGTTCCTAATATTAATGGTGTATCTTCTGCTTCTGTTGGTAATTCTGGTACTTCGCTATTACTTTCTAAAATGGTATTAGCAATTACTGTAATATCTCCTGCATAAGCATCTAAACCTGCTTTTCCCGTTATTTTAATAGTTTTTGCATTTTCTAATTTTTCCATGATTTGATTTCCTTCTGTCATGTCTTTTGCAAAAGATTTACAAGTTATTGTTCCTGTTCCATCATATAAATCTATGATTAACATTCCTTTTCCAGATTTTGTTTCTCTTATTTCTTTTGTTACTATTCTTCCTTCTAAAGTTACTCTTCCATCATTGGCAGAAATGTCTTTTATTTTCATCCTTTTTTCTTTGGCTTTAGATGGTTTTCCCATAATATATTGTTCTACTGTTTCTTGTTCTATTTCTGGATAACCTTGTATTTCTCCTTCTTCAGGAATATATCCTTCTATTTCTTGTGGCATTTGATAGTCTGGGTCTTGGAAGTCTGGTACTTCTTGATATTGTTCTTTTTGTATTTGTTCTTGTTTTTGCTTTTCTTCTATATCACTAATAATTTTATTTTGTTCCTTTTGGATTCTTTCTTCTATTTCTTTTAACTCTTTATTAGATACTGCTTCTTTTAGCTCCACGTGATAAGGTATTCCATATAAGTTTTGAAGCATCTTCTCTAGTTCTTTGTCTGTTTTTCTTGCTTTTAGAAACTCTGCTCCTCTTATATGCATTTTTACTAAGATGGTATTTTCTTGTATTTCAATATCACTTTTTAATAAAAGCATCGGTCTTGTTAATGGATGTTTATGTGCCATATAGGCAATGATATTTTTCCATTCTTCTTGGATTGGTTTTGGTTCTACTGATTCATGATAATGAATTTTAATGTCTACTTGTTCAAACCTAAATCTTTCTTTTAAGAATTTTTCAAAATACCAGATTTCTTTTATTTCTATGTATTCGTCAAATTCCATTTCTACTTGTAAGGTATTTGTTTTTTTGATGACATTTAATGCTTGAATATTGGCGTATTGAATATTGGTTTTGGTTTTATAATCACTAAATATTTCTCCTACTTTTTTTATTTTTACAGACATCCTTTTTCTCTCCTTTTGTTCTTTGAAATTGTATCATATTTTGATTGTTTAGGAAAGGGTTATACTATAAAAAAGTACATCTGTTACGAAGTACTCCCTATTAATTTCTGTTTAATAATGGCACTTCTTCTTTAGATGTACTCTTTTATTATATGTTTTTAATTTGTTTTACTATTTGTTCTATTTCATTTTTATCTGAACCTATTATTTGAGCAATTTGCTCTATTTTAAAATTTTGCTTTAATAAATTTTTTATTATTTCCTTTTTTTCTGCATACATTTCTTCTTTTGCTTTGTTCAATTTTTCTTTTTCTTTAGCTAGTTCTTCTTGTCCTTTAGTTAGTTCTTCTTGTCCTTTAGCTAGTTCTTCTTGTCCTTTAGCCAGTTCTTCTTGTCCTTTAGCTAGTTCTTCTTGTCCTTTAGCTAGTTCTTCTCTTCCTTTGATTATTTCTTCTATTTGTTTTTTTGCATTAGATTTAAATGTTATTTCATCTCGTATTGCCTTTAATCGAAATTCATAATTATTTCTTTCCTCTTGACTTAAGCTCATAGAAGCCAATTTTTTATTGATTCTTTCTACTTCTTTATTGACTTTACTTGCTTTTTTCACTTTTTCTTCACCCCCTATAAATAACCAAAGCCATTGTTCTAATTTTGTCCCTATTTCTGGATTTTTCTCTTTGAATTTTGGCAGCTCTATCATATGCATTTCTAGATAGTTTGATGCATATTTATCTTCATTGTCATATCCCAATTCTATTTGAGCTGTTTCATCACTTGGTTCAAATATCATCCTTGCAATAGAATGATAGCTATTTCTTTTATAATAATTGAAATTCAAAATATTAATGACAATTACCTTTTTACAATTTTCATATCCTTCTCTTTCTCCCAATTGTTTTGCATAGGTACTAGTCATATAAAAGGTACTTCTTTGTTCGATATTATATTGATTTTGCATTTGCATTTCTACATCAACAATTAATCTATTATCTAATGTTACTTTTAAATCTAGTACTCCATATTTACTATCATAAAAATCTTTTGGGATTTCTGGATTGTTTATTTGTACATTTTGGATTTTTATTTCTAAAATCCCTTCTAAAAAATCTATTAAAGCACTTTTATTTTCTTCTTGCCCGAAAATTCTTTTAAATACATAATCTGAGGTTAGGGGCAATCTTTGTATTGCATTTGTTATATTATCTGACATTGCATTCCTCCTTCATAATACCATTTTTTTATCTATTTTGCAATAGTTTTTTGATTTATTTGTTTATTTTTATTCATAAGTAACTTTTAGGGTGTTTTTTCTTTAGACTTTTTAATTTTCTTGAAATAATATTAAATAAAATAGAACTAAATTTTTGAATAAAATATTGATAGAATAAATAGATTTTTAAATAAAATATTTAGATTATAAAAAATTTAATAGATAAAAATAATACTTTATGTAGTGAGTGGAAATATTGATAATATTTTAACATACTTTTTTAGATTTGTGTGTCGAAATTTGTCGATAGTAATAAAAAAAGTCTTTTTTACAAGACTTTTTTCTCTAAAATATTCTAATAATATCTTGATACGTTACATAAATAGCCAAAGCCATTATACAAGATAATCCAATTAGTTGTATATTAATTTCTGTTTTTTCTTTCAAAGGTTTTCTTCTAATTGCTTCTATGATTAAAATTAATATCTTTCCTCCATCTAAAGCCGGTATTGGTAGCAAATTCGTAACACCTAGAGATAATGATATTAAAGCTAATAAGTAAATAAAATCTTCCCATCCATTTGTTTTTGCTACTGCTTCTGAAATTCCCACAGGACCTACCATTTGGTCTACTCCTACATTTCCTGTTGCTAATTGTTTTAAATTATCTACAATAGATAATGCAAATTCTTTAGTTTCTATCCCTCCATTGATACATCTATTGATAAAATTATCTGGTGCTTGTTTAAAGTTTACACCCAAATAATAATTAGAAATATAATCTGGTTTTAATTCTATTTCTACTTCTTGATTTCCTCTTTTTACTTTTAATAAAATGGTATTAACTCCTTCTTGATGGATTAATTCTAAAGCTTTTTGCCTATCTTGATGGATTTCTTGATGATTAATTTCTAGAATTTCATCATTTACTTGTACCCCTTGTTTTTCACTGCTACTATTGGGTGTTAATGTAACTACTTTACACTTTTCATCTAAATACATTCCTGTAGACTTTGTTTTTATTTCTGTTAAATTAGTTTTATATTCTATGATTTCTCCATTTCTTTCAACTTTTATTGTTCTTTCTCTATTTTCTGTTATTTTTTGTGTTATCTTTTCCATATCATATCTGCTATTGATTTTTTTGTCATCTATTTGAATAATTTTGTCACCTTTTTGAATCCCAATAGATTGTGCTACATAATCATTTAATACAGTTTCTACTTCATTTGAAATATATGGTCCTAGTGAGGCCATCAAGATAAAATATACCACTAGACCAAAAACAATATTAACAATAGCTCCTGCTGCACAAATCGCTATTCTTTTTGGAATACTTGCTTTGCTAAAAGACCTTTCATCTTCTGATGCAGAATCTTCCCCTTCCATACTTACAAATCCACCGTAATGGGAATAGTCTTAGTGCATATTTCGTTTCTTTTCCTTGTTTTCTCCAAATAGTAGGACCAAATCCAATAGCAAATTCTTTTACTTTCACATGGCTTAGTTTTGCTACTAGAAAGTGTCCTGTTTCATGTATTAGGATGAGAAACCCTAATACAAATATGATTTTAATTGCCGCAATTAAAAACGATAACAATTCCTATCCTCCTTTAGTCGCAAGTTGCCAATGGGGATGTTCCTCTTTGGCAACTTATAACATTGTAAATAAAGCATATGCATATGGTGCTAAAAATATTAAGCTATCAATTCTATCTAGCATTCCTCCATGACCTGGTATTAAATTGCTAAAGTCTTTTATACCTACAAATCTTTTAATACTAGATGCTGCAAAGTCCCCTATTTGCCCTACTAAACTTAAGATAATTCCAATTCCAGTAATGAATAAATAAGAATATTCCATTCCCCAATAGGTATTTGCAAAATAAGTATAAACTAGCATCATGATAATTGCTCCTATGGTTCCTCCTATACATCCTTCAATAGATTTTTTAGGACTTACTTGGCTAAATTTATGTTTTCCAAAATGTTTTCCTATAAAATAAGCAAAGATATCAGTTCCCCAAGCTGCAAATATAGCATACCATATTAATATTTTTCCATTTGGCATTCCATCAATAAATGCTACAAACATGGTGAAAAATACGACATAGAAAATTCCGATAAATGTATATGCAATATCTTTAAAACTAGTTTTCATCTCTGTTGCAATAACTTGTGCAAATAGGATAATTAAAATGGTTGGAACACCTAGTGTTACTACCATATTTAAATATTCTTGCGGAATAATATGAATGAATGCAATACTAACACAGCTTACATATCCTACCCATCTTACTGGATTTGCTACTTTTCCAATAGCATTACAATATTCATTCATCCCTAAAATAGCAATGATGGCTAATGCAATATCTACTATATATTTATTTCCTATTAATAAAATTATTAGGACTAGTGGAAATCCTAATAATCCTGAAGTGATTCTTTTCCAATCCATGTTTCTTTTCATTAAAAATATATGCTAAAAATAGCTTTCTATTCTTAGCATTATTTTTAATATTACCTCCTATCTTAGCTTCCATAATTTCTTTTTCTTTTTTCATATTCTAAAATTGCATTATCTAAGTCTTCTTCTTGAAAATCAGGCCAATATTTTTTGATAAATAATAATTCAGAATAGGCACTTTGCCATATTAGAAATCCACTTAGTCTTAGTTCTCCACTTGTTCTAATAATTAAATCAGGTTCTGGTTGTCCTTTTGTATATAAATGGTTTTCTATCATTTTTTCATCAATCTCTTCTGGTGCAATTTGATTTTCTTTTACTTCTTGTGCTATTTTTTGCATTGCTTTCACAATCTCATCTTTTCCACCATAATTAATGGCAATATTAAAATGTACTCCTGTATTATCTTTTGTCCTTTCCATACATTTTTGAATACTTTTTTGCATTCCTTGTGATAAAGCAGATAAATCTCCTATTACATTTACTTTTACATTTTCGCTATCTGCTCTTTTGGTATAATCATCTAAATACATTTGTAATAGTGTCATTAATCCTTTTACTTCTTCTTCACTTCTTTTCCAATTTTCTGTTGAAAAGGCAAATACAGTGATATATTTTAGTCCTATTTTATTGGCGTATCTTACTATTTTTTCTAATGTCTTTGCACCTTCTGTATGTCCAAAAATTGCTGGTTTCCCTTTTTGTTTTGCCCATCTTCTGTTTCCATCCATGATAATACCAATATGTTTTGGCATTGTTTCTTGTTTAAACTCCATTTTTCTATCCTTCCAATTTCTTATTTATTTCTATTTTGAATATATAAAGCAAGTTCTCTTAGAAACTCTGCTTTTTCTCCATAGTCTTTTAGTTCTTTTATTGCCTCTTTTGTCGTTTGGTATAAAATTTCTTTTGCTCTTTTTAGTCCATATTGAGATACATAAGTGCATTTTCCTAATTTTTTATCATTCCCAACAGGTTTGCCTAATACTTTTTCATTTCCCTCTTCTGAAAGGATATCATCTTTTATTTGAAATGCTAAACCTATTTTTTCTGCATAATTGGTTAATTTTTGAACCTGTTCTTCTGGAGCTTCTGCTAAAATAGCTCCTATTCTAACACATAGTTTTAAGAAGGCTCCTGTTTTGTTTTGATGAATATATTTTAGCTCTTCTGCAGAAATATCTTTTCCTTCTTTTTGTGTATCTACATATTGTCCTGCTAACATCTTTTGAATTGCCTGTGCAAATTCCTGTAAAACTCTTACTTTTTTCGGCATTTCGTCTAACTTTGTATTTACCAAATCTTGACTAATTATTTCATATGGTTTATTTTGCAAAGCATCTCCCGCTAAAATAGCTGTTGCTTCATTGAATTGTTTATGATTGGTTGGTTTTCCATGTCTAAAATCATCATTGTCAATTCCTGGTAAATCATCATGAATTAATGAAGAATTATGTACCATTTCAATTGCAACTGCATAAGGCATACATTCTTCAATGGTTTCTTTGAATAATTGATAGGTAGCTATTACTAAGATAGGTCTTAGCCTTTTTCCACCTGCCATTACACTATATTCCATTGCTTGATATAACTGCTTTTCTGGGCAATCCGCTTTTATGATATATTTTTCTAATTCTTTATCTACTATTTGTTGATATTTTTTTAGTTCTTGTTTAAATTCCATTAGCAAAATCCCCTTTTTGGATGAAATGATTTTATACAGACATTACTTCTTTTTCTTTTGCTTCTAAAATTTTGTCTATTTCTTCAATATTTTTGTCTGTTATTTTTTGAATTTCTATTTCTGCTTGTTTTAGTTCATCTTCTGTTATATTTCCTTCTTTTTGCTCTGCTTTTGCTTCTTCCATTCCATCTCTTCTTGCTGCACGTACACCTACTTTTGCTTCTTCTGCCATTTTCTTAACATCTTTTACGATTTCTTTTCTTCTTTCTTCATTTAATTCAGGAAAAGCTAGTCTTATGACTTTTCCATCATTATTTGGGTTAATTCCTATTTCTGATGCTAAAATAGCTTTTTCAATTTCTTTTAAAATACTCATATCCCATGGTTGAATAACAATCAATCTTGCTTCTGGAACGGAAATTCCAGCTACTTGATTAATTGGCGTTGGTGTCCCATAATAGTCTATTTTTATTTTGTTTAAAATTGCTGGGTTTGCTCTTCCAGCTCTTATTTCTGCTAATCTATCTGCATAATTATTAATGGTTTTCTCCATTTTTTCTTTCATATTTGTAAAATCCATTGTTTTTCTTCCTTTCTCTTTTTTGATTTTTAACTTACTATTGTTCCAATTTTTTCACCTTTTACTGCTTTTACAATATTTTCTGGATCTGCTATTCCAAATACTAATAATGGAATATTATTATCTCTACACATTGCAGTGGCAGTGGAGTCCATTACTTTTAGGTCTTTGTTTAATACATCTAAATATGAAATTTCTTCAAAGCGAATAGCATCTGGTTGTATTTTGGGGTCTGCTGAATATACAGCATCTATTGCTTTTCCTAACAAAATAATATCTGCTTTTATTTCTGTCGCACGTAATACTGCTGCTGTATCTGTTGTAAAATAAGGATGCCCTGTACCACATGCAAAAATAACAACTCTTCCTCTATTTAGATGTTTTTCTGCTTTTCTTTGGATAAATGGTTCTGCGATTTCTCTCATTTCTATTGCTGTTTGTACTCTAGAATGTATTCCTCTTGCTTCTAGGGCATCTTGCAAAGCTAATCCATTCATCGCTGTTGCTAACATTCCCATATAGTCTGCTGTTGTTCTTTCCATTTGATGTCCATTTCTTCCTCTCCAAAAGTTTCCTCCTCCTACTACGATTGCTACTTGCACTCCCATTTCTACGATTTCTTTTATTTTATCACAGATGTTTCCTACTGTCTTGGCATCTACTCCTGTCTTTTGTTCTCCTGCTAATGCTTCTCCGCTTAGTTTTAATAATACTCTTTTATACTTTACTTCTGACAAGTTTTTCACTCTCCTTATTTGTTTTTCATGCTTATTTTATCATAGATTTCGAAAAAATACAGTACTTTTTTGTATTTTCTTTATTTTTTTGTGTGATATGGTTACAATTCATAGTAAATAGATTAATAATTCAAAAAAACTGATATATAGATATTTGAAAATCAAGACCCGGATTGTTACGCCCCAGATATGTTTTGATTAAAAATATCTATATATCAGGTTTTTCTAATATCGTAAAAATAGCTGTGAATTGTAACGTGCTATGCTATCATTTTCTTTGAAAAGCTTTGAAATTTTAATATTATGTATTATTTCAATAGTTTTCCGTGAAGTTTATTTGAATCACAAACAAATCCCCTTGTATTTCAATGGACAATCTTCCCCCTTGCAAAGCTACTAAATCCTTACTAATAGACAAACCTAATCCGCTTCCAGAAGTACTTCTAGATTTATCTCCTCTCACAAAACGTTCCATCAATTCTTCTGGTGAAATATTTAGTTTTTCTTTTGAAATATTTTTCATCGAAAATACGATTTCTCGATTTTTCTTTTCTAGTTCTACATATACTCTTGTATTTTCTAAAGAATATTTCACTACATTTTGATATAAGTTTTCTAACACTCTCCACATTTTTTTACCGTCTAATGATACTATCACATTTTCTTCTGGTAAATTACTAATTAATTCTAAATTTTTTTGTTCTAATTTTTCTGCGAATTCTCCATTTGCTTGTAATATCATTTCTTTAAAGTCTAATTTTTCTAAATGAATAGTTTCATTTCCAGAAGAAATTTTGGAGGCTTCAATTAAGTCTTCTGTCAGATTTTTTAATTTTTTTGTTTTTTCTTCTAATATATGGATATATTTTTGGGCATTTTCATTTTCTATTTTTTCCTTTTTTAATAAATCTGTATAATTGATAATAGATGTTAACGGCGTTTTTAAATCATGAGATACATTTGTGATTAAATCTGTTTTTAATCTTTCTGATTTTAGTTTTTCTTCTATCGATGTTTGTACTTTAGATTGCAAAGCATTGATATTATCTACTAATGGCTTTAACCACTTATTTTGTGTTTCTATTTTTATTTCATTATCTTGTTTCATATTTTCTTGTAGCTTTTTAGTAATTTCTATGATTTCTATTTTTTGTCTTAATTGATTTAATAATATTATAGTGTATATTAATATCCAAGTTAAATCGTCCCATTTTCCTGTTGGATTTCCCATTTGTGATATTAGATAGTATGTCATGATACAAGAAATGATATATATTAAGATAATAGGAGATAGTTTTTTCATATTTTCCATTATTTTAGCTGTTATTACCCAATTTGTATATTGTTTATTTTTGATTCTTTTTACTATTCCAACATATATCTTGGCTACTATGATATATGCAATAATATATATGAACCATTTTACTTCATTTGCTAACATACAGAAGAAATAACTTTCTCCTCTTATCATTTTTATTCCTATGATTCCTATCAAAGCTAATATTACTATTATTTCTTCTAAAGATAATTGTTCTATCCATTTTGTTTTCGTTTTTTCTGATATTTGTCTTGTCATAGAAATTAGGGCAAGTATTGCAATGATTCCAGCTATTGTAATAATCGCCAATCTTTCTGGAATATGATAACTAAAGTCTTCATAATTATCTTTCCTTCTTTTGATATAATCATCGCTTGTGAAACTATCTATTCTAATATAGACATCTAATTTTTGAAATTTACTTTGATCTGTATGAAACTGAAATCTTTCTAAATATTCTTGATTGGTTTCTGCTTTACTGTTGAGTTTACAGATATAATATCTTTGACTATTTTTAAAGTTTTCCATTAATGTTTTTAGCTCTTTTTCATCTTCTGTTATATTACTAAGTAACATGGTTTCTCCATTTGTTTTTTGAATATTTAGAATGTATTCTGTATTAGATTGGCTTCTATCATAAAATGAAAATTTCTCTGGATGATAAGTATCTAGTTCAATGCCACTATCCACACAAGTTTCTATTGCTTGGATTTGATATAAAAAAATCTCTTCAAAGCTTGTCGTTTTGGTAAAATCTTTTTCTTGAAAAGGTTCTAATCCATAGTTCTGAATAATTGGCAAAATCTTATAATATCCTGTTGCTAAAAAAATGGTGACACTAATAAATAATATTATTTTTTTCCAAAATAGCTTGTCTAATTTCACTTCACTCAATTTCCTTTCTCTATTTTATATCCCAATCCCCATACAGCCTTTAAATACTTTGGTTCTTTTGGATTAATTTCTATTTTATCTCTAATATGACAAATATGAACTACTACCTTTTTTTCGTAACCATCAAAAGGTTCTTCCCATACATTTTCATAAATTTGCTTGATAGAAAAAACTTGTCCTTTGTTACTAGCTAAAAAATATAATACTTTATATTCCATTGGTGTTAGTTTAACAAGTTCTCCTTCCACTTTTACCTCTTTTGTTTTATCATTGATTTCTAATCCATCTATTTTAATTCCATCTTGGGAAAAATTATTTTCTAACCTGCAATACCTTCTCAAATTTGCTTTTACCCTTGCAATTAATTCTAATGGCTCAAAAGGTTTTTCTATATAGTCATCTGCACCGGCATTTAGACCTGTTATTTTATCTAGACTCTCTGTTTTTGCTGAAACAAATATAATGGGAATACTACTTACTTTTCTAATTTTTCTAGCCAATGTAATTCCATCTATATTAGGCATCATCACATCTAATAAGGCTAATTTTATATTTTGTTTTTGTATGATTTCCATCGCATTTTCACTTTCTAAACAAATGGTTACTTGATATCCTTCTTCTTCTAAATAGATTTGTATTGCTTGAGCAATTTCTTTTTCATCTTCCACCACTAAAATATGTTCCATTTAAAAAATCTCTCCTTTTTGCTTATTATAACATCCTTTATTCTTCTTGGAAAGTTGCCTGATAAATTTGTATAGCATTCATATTTTGTAGCCATTGCAAATTTAATTTTTCTTTCCATTTTGCTATTTCTTTTTCTTCTCCCATCAAAATAAAGTCTTGTTTTTGACGGATGATTTCTTCTAATATGTTATTCCCCATTTCTCCTTCTAGTATGATAGATTTCTCTGTTAATGTAAATAGGTAAATGTCATCTAAAAACCTATTATTTTGTGGATTAAAAAGATAAACAATAGGTTTGTTTTCTGTTTCTATTTTTTGTACAATGGGTTTATATTGTGTATAGGTAAAATCTGGTTTTATTTTTGTTACATTTGGGCTATATAATAAAATTGCATATAAAAATACTAAAATAAATAGTGTTTCTTTTTCTTTTCTTCCTTTTTTTATGATTTTTTTGGCTATATATAGTATGCATATGATAATACTACTGTAAATTGGCATGATATATCTTGCTTCTATATAAGGTGCTTTTGGGATGACGATACAAAAATATAAGATAATGGGTATCATTAGTAAATATATTATTTTTTCCTCTTTTGTTTCTTTTCCTTTATTTTTTTGGTATAAAAATATTAAAATAACAATAAACGGAATTGCTAAATAATGAAATATTTCTTTGTTTATGATTTGTAAATATCCTGCTATTTGTATTAGAATATTTTGATGTTTGGTTTGTCCTATTCCACGATAGCTAAAAAAGATATGTTGTATGATATAAGGGAAAATACATAAATATATTATACCTGTTGCTATGACAGTAATTTGATAATTTTTTAGTCGTTTGTAATCTTTATTCTTCCAGCAATTCCAACTATATACAAGATAGATTCCTAACCCATATAATAATACATAATAATGTGTTAATCCTCCGAATCAAGAAGCTCAGACTAATCCATAAATAATCTTTTCCTCTGATATTTTCCTTTTTCCATATTCTTAAATGTGTCCATGTTATGGCTAATGTCATTAAATTTGCTAATTCATACATTCTAATATAAGTACTACTATTCAAGGAAATCAAGCTAAATCCATTAATGATACAAGCTAAAATACCATAAATTGGATTTTTTAAGATGGTTTTACTAATTTGGTAAATGAAAAAATTGGAAAAGGTGAAGAAAATAATATTTAATATAATCCCCGTCCATTTCGTAAAATTATCTATGGTAAAGCTAGCAGCTATTCTTAAGAAAAAATAATAAAGTGGTGGATGTACATCATTTTTTTGATTTTCATAAACAGGTAGCCAATTATTTTTTTCTTCTTGATTCACTTCTAAATAATCTAAATAATATTGGTTTGTATGCCAAGTGTTTGAAAAATCAGGATTGTCTGTTATATTTAATCTTTCTGCATTCATTAATCCATAAGAATAAGCTTCATCCATATGAAAATATGTTTTTTCGTTTCCCATATAGATGCGGATGCTAATTTGTAAAATAGTGATAATTACTAAAATCAGTAGTATGATTTTTTTCCTGCTCATCTTTGTTCTCCTTTGCTTGATTCGTCTGTTTCTTTCCATTTATTTGGTCGATTAAGTAAGATGGTCTATGTTTGGTTTCTTGAAATATCCTTCCTAAATATTCTCCTATGATACTGATAAATATCATTTGTATGCTGCTTAAAAATAAAATACCTAAGAAAAATAAGCTATTTCCTGATATTATTTTCCCTGTTAAGCTCCCTATTCCTAATATACCTGCATATAAAATACTGATAAAAATAAACGCTACACTTGTATAACTAATCCATCTTAAAGGAGCAGTAGAAAGAGAAGTAATTCCATCTATTGCTAATTGTATTAATTTAGCGTAATTCCACTTAGTTTTTCCTGCTATTCTTTTGTCTCTTTCAAATAGAATTTCTTTTTTATGATATCCAATCCAATTAAATAAACTTTTACTACATCTGCTTTGTTCTCTCATTTGGCAAATCGCTATGACACATCTTTTATCTAATAATCTAAAATCTCCTGTATCTTTTTGAATAGGTACTTTACTTATTTTTTCTAATATTTGATAATACATTTTGGATGTTATCTTTTTTAACCATGTTTCTCCTTCTCTACTCATTCTTTTTGCATAAACATCATCATATCCTTTTTCCCACTCTCTAATAAGTTCTTCTATCAATTCAGGCGGATCTTGTAAATCTGCATCCATGATAATGACTGCATCTGAGTCTTTTGCATAATCCAAACCTGCAAGCATTGCAATTTCTTTTCCATAATTTCTAGATAAACTAATATATTCAAATCTTTTATCTATTTTTCTACAGTTTCGTATCATTTCTAAGCTCTTGTCTTTACTTCCATCATTAATTAGTACAATATTAAATTGATAGTTTTTTATTTTTCCAATGGTATTGATGATTCTATTTTGTAAAAATGGTATGGTTTCTTCTTCATTATATATTGGTGTGATAATACTAATTTTTTTCATGGTTACTTCTCCTTTATTTTTTTCTTATCTTAGCATATATATCTTAAGATACAATGTCGAAAAAAGTAAAGATTTGGTAAAGAAAAAAGATGTAAATAAGTTTACATCTTCCATCCTCTTGATTCTGTTTTAACATATTGATTACATTGTTTTAGAATTTCGTTCATTTTTTCTTCTGAAAAAGGAATAACCGCAATTCCTTCTACTCTTTTATATTGTTGAATCACATATTTTTTTGCATAATGTTCTCCTAAGTATTTTGCTATTTTTACACAATTTTCAGTATCTACATACTTAGGGTATACGGTTGTTCTAAATTCATATTCTGGTATATTTTGTATGATAAAATCTATGCTATTTTTTATATTCTCTATTTTTATGTTTCTTTGTGTGATTTCATCATAATTTTCCAAGTCGTTTTTGATATCCATTCCAATATAAGAGATTTTATCTTTATTTTTTTCTAGTATTTCTGTTTCATATCCATTGGTATGTAATCCCACATGAAATCCATTTTGATATAAGGTATCTAGTATTTTTTGAAATTGTCCATCTATGGTACATTCTCCTCCTGAAAGGATAATGTGTGAAATAAATGGTTTTCTTTCTAGTAGTTTTGGAAATATCTCCTTTTCAAAATCAATAGCTTGTGCTTTTTTGATATCTTTATTTTGACAATATTCACAACCAAAGTTGCATCCATCAAAGAATAAAGTAGTACATACCTTTCCTGGATAATCTAACATACTAGCCCATATTACTGATTTTAACATATTTTACTCCTTATTTATTGGTTGCAAATTGTGCTAATTCTTCTACTTCTCCTGCCTTAATTGCTCCGTTTACTTCTAATGCTGGAACTTGATAAATATCATTTTCTATTAATTTTGCTCTTGCTTTAAAATCTTCTTCTATATTGATTTCTTCGTAGTCGATTGCTCCTTGTTTAAAAATTCCTTTTAATGCTTGACATCTTGGGCATGTTGTTGTTGTATATATTTTTACCATTTTTTATTCCTCCTTTTTGGCATTGGTTCCAGGTTTGAATGCCAACTTTTTGGCATTGGTTCCAGGTTTAGCTGCCAATTTTTTCTCTTTTTCTATCTTCTAATTCTGCTCTTTTTCCAGAATTAAATTTATCAATAAATACATAATATCCTGTGATTCTTGTTACTCCTCTTACATTTTCACTTCCGCATTTTGGACATTTTTCTAATAGTCCATTATGACGTGTGTTACAATCTTTGCATAATGTGTATTCTGGTGATAATACCCATTGTACACATTTTGTTTTCTCCCATGTTGTTTTTACTAATTCGTAAATTGCTTTTGGGTCTGGTTCATTTTCTCCACCCCAAATATGTATCATACTTCCTGCTTCTACTAAGTTATGGAATTTAGATTGTTTCATTAATCTTGTGATATAATCTACATCACTATCTGTTGCAAAATGTACAGAATTTGTATAATAAATTCCAAATTCATTTTTCTTTACAAAAGCTTTATCTCCATATTTTTTGACATCTAATTTTGCGAATCTTCCTGCTGTAGATTCTGCTGGTGTTTCTTCTAGTTTCATGTTAATTCCATATTTAGCAGATAATTTTTTTGTTTCATGATACATATAGGAAATAATTTGTAATCCTAAAGAATATGCCTCTTCTGTTTCGTGCATTTCTTTTCCTATCAAGTTATAAACACATTCATTTAATCCTACTATTCCTATTAAATATGAAATATTTTTTAGTCTTACATAAGGCTTACCATCCATTCCTTTGGTATAAAAGCTTAATGGTGAGTTTTCTAAGTTTGCTAATTTCCATACATAGTCTTGTCTAATAATATGAGCTCTTGCTGCTTTATCCATACATTTAGATAATTCCTCATAAAAAGTATCCATATCTTTATCAGATTTTAATGCCATTCTTGGTAAGTTAATAGATACATTTTGTCCTCCTACAAATCTTAATTCTTCTGGAGTGTCAATTAACTTTTTATCTTCTTCAGAAAAATCAATTTTTAATCTACAACATTGTGAGACTGAAAATGCGTTTCTATCAAAAATAAAGTAAGGGCATCCTGTTTTGCTAGAGGATTCACATGCTAACATTAATAATTGTTTTGCTACAGGGTCTGTAAAAGATTCTCCATTAATATGTAAATTAATTTTTGGGAATGCAAATGGCATTCCATCTGCATCACCTTCTCCAATTACTTCTAAAATGGCTTTGGTGAATAATGCTGATTCTTTTGCAAAATCTTCATATTTTAATAGATGATATCCTGTTTCTTCTGCATATTTTTTTGCTTCTTCTTGGGTATCAAAATAAAATACATTTTCAAGATAATCTTTTACCATATATTTTCCTCTTGCTCCCATGGCAAGTACCTTTTTATAATGTTCTGGGATAGATAAGTATACATTAAAATCTGTAAAGGCTACTTGTCCTCCTCTTGCTCCTGCTAATTGAGATAAATCAAAGATTAATGTTTGTGCCAATTGTTTTATTTCTTTATAACTCATATTGGTTAAAAGTGGTGCAAAAAATATATTTAATGCTTCCCAACCAATTGCTCCTGCAAATTGGCTTTGTAAGAATTGGGTGATAGAACAAATATGTCTAGCAAGTACAGTAGCACTATTGGCTGGTTTTGAGTTAGAAGGTATCGTTGGTATGTTTTTTATTCCATTTTTCTTAATGTATTCTGGAGAGTGACCTGAACAGTAGAAACGGTCTATCATTCCTAAATCATGTATATGTATTTCTCCATTTAAATGTGATTCTGAAATATCAGCAGGGAAAATTTCTCTTAAAGCATATTCTTTTAAAATTCTATCTGCTAATGTTAAGTTAATAGACTCGGGATTATGTGCTGTATTTCCATTTTCTTTATTTGCATTTTCAATAATTTCTGTGACATTATAAAATGGAATATTTACTTCTGAATTTGATTTTAAAACTTTATTTAATCCTCTTTCAAATAGTTCATTATTTACTAATGACCTAATAAGAGAAGTATCTACTGTTTTAATTTCTGTCTTTTGTAATTTTTCTGTTACCGATTTTGCTACTTCCTTTGCAAGGCTCTCCTCACAATTTGCCTCTTTTACTAAAGCTTCTACGATTTTTGTTTCGTCATACTCTTGTCTTTCTGCTTTATCTGCTGAATCTACCATTAAAGCGAAATCAAGAGAATTTGTTTTTTTGCTAAATTTGACAACATTTAACATATTTATTCCTCCCTTTTTTCTTGTTGCTTTGATTATATCTCAACTTTTTCTTTTTTCTGTTGCAATTGCAACTTATTATTTTTTTCTCTTTGTTTCGCTTGTGCTTCTAAGCATTATTTTTTATATTACATTTATATTACAAATCTGCCAAGGGGAACGTACTTTTTTGGCTGATTTTATGTTATGTGTTATCATTTATTTAAAAAGTTGATATATTAATATTTATAGACAAAGACCCGGATTGTTACGCCCCAGATATGGTTTTGTCACAAATATTAATATATCAACTTTTTTATGATAAAATAATAAATCTGCCAAAAAGGTACAACGTCCCTCTTGGCAGATTTATTATTATTTTAATTGTTTCATTACTTCTTCTGCAAAATTTTCTTCTTTTTTCTCGATTCCTTCTCCTTTTTCAAATCTTGCAAATTCTACTATTTCTGCATCTTTTTCTTTTAGAAGTTGAGATACTTTTATATCTGGATTTTTTACAAATGCTTGATCTACTAAACAAATTTCACTGAAGAATTTTCCGATTCTTCCTTGTACTATTTTTTCTGCAATTGCTTCTGGTTTTCCTTCATTCATTGTTTGTGCTTTTAAAATTTCTTTTTCTTTTTCTACTCTTTCTGCTGGAACAGATTGTTCATTTAAATACTCTGGTCTTGCAGCTGCAATTTGCATACAAATATCTTTTGCTACTTCTTTATCTCCTTTTGCCATATTTACTAAAACAGCAATTTTTCCATCTCCATGGATGTATTTTTCTACTAATCCATTTGATTCAAATCTTGCAAATCTTCTAATATTCATGTTTTCTCCAATTGTTGCAATTTTGTTTACTAGTACTTCATTTATTGTTTTTCCAGGTTCAAATGTAGCTTCTTCTGCTAATAATGCTTCTACATCTTTTGGATTTGTTTTAGCAACTTGTTTTGCAACATTCATTACAAATGTTTTAAATTCTTCATTTTTAGCAACGAAGTCTGTTTCTGCATTAACTTCTACAATAGCTCCTACTTTTCCATCTTCTGATACATAAGCTTCTACTAAACCTTCAGCAGCTACTCTTCCTGATTTTTTAGCAGCTTTTGCAATTCCTCTTTCACGTAATAATTCTGCTGCTTTTTCTAAGTCACCATCTGTTTCTGTTAATACTTTTTTGCAGTCCATCATTCCTGCACCTGTTTTTTCTCTTAACTCTTTTACTAAACTTGCTGTTACCATTGTTTTTCCTCCCTTTTTATTATTTTAAAAAGAGTAGAGCAGAAAAGCTCTACTCTTCTTTAAAATCTTTTTATTATTCTTCTACTTTTTCTTCTTCATTTTCTTGTGCTACAACTTCTTCTATACTAGTAGCTTCTTCTTCATTTTGGTTTACTTCTTCTTCCATTTCTGGTTCAAAGCTTTCTCCTTGTTTTCCTTCAATGATAGCATTTGCCATTACATCTGCAATTAATTTTACAGCTCTGATAGCATCATCATTTCCTGGAATTGGATAATCTAATTCTTCTGGATTGCAGTTTGTATCTACTAAACCAACTATTGGAATATTTAATTTTTTAGCTTCTAATATTGCTATTCTTTCTTTCTTTGGATCTACTAAGAATATTACTCCTGGTAATTTATCCATTTCTTTAATTCCACCAAGATTTTTTTCTAGTTTTTCCATTTCTTTTCTTAAAAGAATAACTTCTTTTTTAGGTAATACATCAAATGTACCATCTTGTTCCATAGTTTCTAAATCTTTTAATCTTTGTACTCTTGCACGAATAGTTTCAAAGTTTGTTAACATTCCTCCCAACCATCTTTGGTCAACATAGAACATTCCACATTTTAAAGCTGCTTCTTTCATACATTCTTGTGCTTGTTTTTTAGTACCTACAAATAGTACTGTTTTTCCTTCTTCTGCTTGTTCTTTCATGAAAGCATAAGCTTCATCTAATTTTTTTGATGTTTTTTGTAAATCAATGATGTGAATTCCATTTCTGGCTTGGAATATGTATTCAGCCATTTTTGGATCCCATCTTCTTGTTTGATGTCCGAAATGAACACCTGCTTCTAGTAATTGTTTCATTGCAACTACTGACATTTTAAATTCCTCCCTTTTTTGTTTCTTCTTCCATAAGGTTCTTCGTTTTCTTGGACCTAAAATTTTTTAGGCACGTCCTTAAAAAACTCACCTTATGTGATTAATACGTTCTATATTATATCAATTTTTTGGCTAAATTGCAAGCTTTTTTTGAAATTTGTATGAGTTTTTTTGACTTGTAAATTGAAAAAGTAATTTCCATTTATAATATATAATAATGGAATTTAATATTACACTAACTATTATTGTA
>CALXCD010000021.1 GCA_944386715.1 uncultured Clostridia bacterium | reverse complement strand
AGGAATCTCAAAAATCAAGAAACAAAGTCAGTTCAAGATTTTAATAAAGAGAAATCCTACTAAAAATTTATGCTATCATATTTACTTTCATTAGTTGACAAGGAAAAAGGAAAATGATAAAGTTATGTTAGATTAATAAAAGGAGAGTGGGAGTATGGAAGAAAATAAGGAAGAATTAGAAACGGAACAAGTAAAAAACAATGAAGTTATTGAAAAAGAAGAACCTAAGGCACAAGAAGAAACAAAAGAAACGATTCACATTGCAGAAGTAGTTGGTGGAGAAAAAATTGGATTGACAAATAATACATTATGTTTAATTAGTTTTATTTTTTCGATGATAGGGCTTGTGATCATGGGAATCCCTTGTGGAATTGTTGCAGTAGTGACAGGAATTATTGGTATCATAAAATTTAATTCAAAAGAAGAAAAAAACAAATGGATGGGGATAGTAGGGCTTTGTGTAGGAGCTTTAGATGTTATATTAGTTTTAATGTATACATTTTCTGGTTTTAGTTTTTAGGGTATCATGTAAAAAGAAAGGCATATATGTAGTGTATGTGCTTTTTTTGTTCACAAAAAATTCACAAAAGATTTTAGCAAAATGTATTGACAAGTGCTAAAAATGGGTATAGTATATAGTGAGTTAGCAATCTAATAAAGAGAGTGCTAAAAGAGGTGATAGATTTGTTAGATGAGCGAAAGAAAAAAGTGTTACAAGCGATTGTAGAAGAATATGTAAATACAGCTGAACCAGTTAGTTCTAATGCTTTGACAAGTAATCACGGATTAGATTGTAGTAGTGCAACGATTAGAAATGAAATGGCAGATTTAGAAAAAGCTGGTTATTTAGATAAAACACATACATCTAGCGGAAGAATTCCTTCAGAAAAAGGATATCGTTACTATGTTGATGAACTACTAAAAGATGATGATATTAGTTTGGAAGAAATAAAATATATTAGTTCAAAACTAGAAACTAAAGTAAATGAAATAGAAGATTTAACTAAAATTGCAGCCAATACTATTTCAGAAGTAACACATTATACAACAGTTTCTATAGGTCCTAAAACAACAAGCCAACTCATTCAAGAAATTAAATTTGTGTTGTTAGGTTCTAGAATGATGTTAGCAGTTATTTTAACAGATACTGGCTTAGTCAAAGAGACAATTATTAAATTTGATGAAGATGTAACAGAAAAACAAATAGAAACCATGAATTATATGTTTAATAATAAACTAAAAGGACAGCCAATAGAAACAATTGACAGACCATTAGAAGAATATCTATATGATGAAATGACATATAGTGTAAATGTCATAAAACCAGTTATAGAACAAATTAAAAAAGTACTTCAAGAAGATGAAAAAATTTATTTAGAAGGTGCTAATAAGGCTTTTGATTTACCAGAGTTTAATAGTCTAGAAGTAGCCAAAAATTTTATTAATATATTAGATACGAAAGAAGTAATGGCAGACATGTTAAATTCAGGTTTTGCAGAAGATATCAATGTTTATATTGGAGATGAAAATGAAAAAGAAGAATTAAAAGATTTTAGTGTTGTTACCTTCAAACATAAAGTAAACGGAAAAGATCTGGGAACAATTGGTATAATTGGACCTAAAAGAATGGATTATTCTAAAGTTATTTCAGTAATGAAATATATTAATAAAAAATTGAATGAAATAGAGAAAGGATGAAAAGGAAAATGACAGAAAAAAAGCAAGAAGAACTAGAAAAAAAAGAAAAGAATGAGAAGCAAGAAGCAACAGAAAAAAAGAGTGAAGAGGTAGTGCCAAAGCAAGAATATGACGAATTAGATGATAGATATAAAAGAATATTAGCAGAATTCGAAAATTTTAAAAAAAGAAGTGGAAAAGAAAGAGAAGGATTATATCATTCTATTCTTGCTGATGTTATTGAAGTAATTTTACCAGTAGTAGATAACTTAGAAAATGCAGTAAAAGTAGAAACAAAGGATGAAGAGTATAAAAAAGGAATAGAATTAGTATTAAAACAATTAAAAGACGTATTAACTTCTAAAGGGGTAGAAGAAATAAAAACAGTAGGTGAGACATTTGACCCTAGTCTACATGAAGCTGTAAGTAGTGTGCAAGATGAAACAAAAGGAGAAAAAGAAATTGTACAAGAATATAGAAAAGGATATAAAATAGGAAGTAAAATCATCAGACATTCTATGGTAGTAGTTGCCAATTAAAAAAGTTATTAAATTTAAAAATATAAATAAATTAGTGTCCCAACACTATTAGAATAAAAGGAGGAATAAAAAATGGGGAAAATTATAGGAATTGACTTAGGAACAACAAATTCATGTGTAGCAGTTATGGAAGGGGGAGAACCAGTTGTTATACCAAATGCAGAAGGAAATAGAACAACACCATCTGTGGTAGCTTTTTCTAAAAATGGAGAAAGACTAATTGGACAAATTGCAAAACGTCAAGCTGTTACAAATCCAGAGAATACAGTTATTTCTATTAAAAGAAAAATGGGAACAAATGATAAAGTAGATATAGATGGAGATAAATTTTCACCACAAGAAATTTCAGCAATGATTTTACAAAAATTAAAAGCAGATGCAGAAAATTATTTAGGACAAAAAGTAACACAAGCAGTTATTACAGTTCCAGCATATTTTAGTGATAGTCAAAGACAAGCAACAAAAGATGCAGGAAAAATTGCAGGATTAGAAGTATTGAGAATTATTAATGAACCAACAGCAGCAGCACTTGCTTATGGAATGGATAAAGAACAAGACCAAAAAATACTAATTTATGATTTAGGGGGAGGAACATTTGATGTATCTATCCTAGATATTGGTGACGGCGTATTTGAAGTTTTAGCAACAAGTGGTAATACACATCTTGGTGGAGATGATTTTGATAATGCTATTATTGATTATTTAGTAAGTGAATTCAAAAAATCAAGTGGTATTGATTTAAAATCAGATAAAATGGCAATGCAACGTTTAAAAGAAGCAGCAGAAAAAGCTAAAATTGAACTTTCTGGTGTACAACAAACACAAATCAATTTACCATTCATTACAGCAGATAGTACAGGACCAAAACATTTAGATATTACATTAACAAGAGCAAAATTTGAAGAATTGATTCATGATTTAGTAGAAGCAACTGCAGGACCAGTAAATCAAGCATTAAAAGATGCTGGATTAACACCAGCTGATATTCATAAAGTATTATTAGTAGGTGGTTCTACTAGAGTTCCAGCTGTACAAGAGGCAGTAAAAAGAATTACAGGAAAAGATGCTGATAAAGGAATTAACCCAGATGAATGTGTTGCTATTGGTGCTGCTATTCAAGGTGGTGTTTTATCTGGAGATGTAAAAGATTTAGTATTATTAGATGTAACACCATTATCATTAGGAATTGAAACTTATGGAGGAGTATTTACAAAATTAATTGAAAGAAACACAACAATTCCAACGAAAAAATCACAAATATTCTCTACTGCAGCAGATGGTCAAACTTCAGTAGAAGTACATGTCCTTCAAGGAGAAAGAGAAATGGCAGCTTATAATAAAACATTAGGTAGATTCCAATTAACAGGAATTCCAGCAGCTCCTAGAGGTGTACCACAAATCGAAGTTACTTTTGATATTGATGCAAATGGTATCGTGCATGTATCTGCAAAAGATATGGCAACAGGAAATAGCCAAGATGTTTCTATTACGGCATCTACTAATTTAACAGATGAAGATATTGATAAAGCTGTTAAAGATGCAGAAGCACACGCAGAAGAAGATAGAAAGAAAAAAGAAGAAATTGAAGTTAAAAATAATGCAGAAAGTTTAATTTATAATAGTGAAAAGACATTAAATGACTTAGGTGATAAAATTAGTGGAGAAGAAAAAGCTAAGGTAGAAACTGAAATTGAAAATACGAAAAAAGCTTTAGAAGGTGGAAACACAGATAAAATTAAAGAAGCAACAGAAAAATTAACAAAAGTATTTTATGAAATGAGTGAACAATTGTATAAAAATGCAAATCCAAATGGAGCACAAGGAGCTGACCCAAATGCTACAGCAGGAGATGCACATGCAGCAGGTAATGAACAAGCAAATAATGGTAATGTTTATGATGCAGATTATAAAGTAGAAGACGAAGATAAGAAATAAAATAAGATTTAGGAAAAAGGGGTTTTAGAATTTTCTAAACTCTCTTTTTCTGAAAGATTAGGAGAGAAGGATATAATGGCAGGAAAAAGAGATTATTATGAGGTATTAGGAGTTAATAGAAATGCAACTGATGAAGAATTAAAAAAGGCTTATCGAAGACTAGCAAAAAAATATCATCCTGATGCAAACCCTGATAATAAAGAAGAAGCAGAAGCAAAATTTAAAGAAGTGAATGAGGCTTATGAAACCTTATCTGATAGCCAAAAAAGAAGAATGTATGATCAATTTGGGGCAGATGGTCCACAAGGCTTTGGTGGAGCTGGAGGTCCTTTTGGAGGGCAAGGAGGTTATTATTCTTATTCTACTTCTGATTTTGGTGACTTTGGAGATTTAGGAGATATTTTTTCGTCCTTCTTTGGAGGAGGTTTTGGAGGAAGAACATCTAGTAGAAGGCAAACGGGTCCTCAAAAAGGAGCAGATTTAAATTTGCGAATGGATATTACTTTTGAAGAATCTTTTTTAGGAGTAGAAAAGGAAATTACTATTACAAGAAATGAGGTATGTGATACTTGTCATGGAACAGGTGCAAAACCTGGTACAAGTGTTAAGAAATGTTCGGTATGTCATGGAACAGGGCAAGTAACGCAAGTACAAAATACGATATTAGGACAAATGCAAACAAGAAGAACTTGTACAAACTGCCATGGAACAGGAGAAGTGATAGAAACACCATGTGAAACTTGTCGTGGAAAGGGTACTGTTAGAAAACAACCAAGAATAAGAGTAAAAATTCCAGCAGGAATTGATGATAATCAAACGGTAGTATTAAGAGGAGAAGGAGATTCTGGAGAAAAAGGAGGACCTAAAGGAGATTTATATATTACGGTAAAAATTAAGAAACATGGTATTTATACAAGAAGCGGAAATAATGTTTTATGTGATATTCCAATTACAATTACACAAGCAACTTTAGGAGGAGAATTGCAGATACCAATGGTAGATGGAAGTAAAGAATTTTATAGGATACCAGATGGTACACAAACTGGAACAAGATTTGTGATTCGTAATAAGGGTTTTAAATCTGTTAATTCATCCAGTGTAGGTGATTTTGTATTTACAGTTATAGTGCAAACTCCAAAACGATTAACAAGAGAACAAAGAGATTTGTTAACACAACTTGCCAAAACAATGAACGAACAGCCACCTATTAAAAAAAGAGGTTTCTTTGGATAAAATAAGAGATTAAGTGAAAACAATTAACCAGTAACCTTAAATGGAAAAAAATGTATGTTGGGACTTGATTTTTTTATTTGGAATTGGTATAATAAATAACATATATGTAGCATGAAAACCAGTTTTTAATTAAAAAGGAGAGAACAAATGAAGCAAAGAATGAAACGGTTTTACTTGGACAATGGAAATAACGAAAATGAGATTGTTGCTTTTTTAAAGCAACAAAGAAGGAAAAATTTAAGAGTGAAAGGTGCATGGATACAAGATGACCGATATTTGTTCTTAAGTTTTGAGGAGTATGAAGGTAATATCTGCAACTTGCCAAGAGAAATCGTAAAGCAAGGCAAAAAGAAAAAATACCGTGATAAGGGTGTTTTTCGGCAGGCTTTTCAAAATGAGTGTTGGCAATGTCTTGCAGAGATGGAGACAGAAGATTTGTTTTTTATTCTTTTAAGACATCGTGCTTAGTTTTGTGTTTAAAGGGAGGTGGAATTTTTCCACCTCCCTTTTTGGAGACGGTTATGATAAATTAAAATTAGAAGTAGATGAAAAATAGAATAACAAAAATATGTTAACATTAAATCATATAACAAAAAAGGAAAACTTTACATTTTATGTTAATTGTGATATAATAATATTTGTAACACGAGGTATGTTGTCATTAGAAAATGGAGGAAAAGAAATGACAGAAGTAGTAATTAACAAAGCAATTTTATCTTACCATGAGGCAAACCGTTACGAAACTATTTTTCAGGGAGAAGGTCTCCTTGGAAAAAAAGAACACATTAAGAATGTGATAAAAACGTCGCTAGCAATAGCGGATTTTAAACATTCTAATGTAGATCGTGAATTTCTGGCAGTTTGTGCGGAACATCACGATGACGGCAGAGTTGACCAGTATCGATTACTGGGAAAATTCTGGGACAATGTGGTGACACATAATGCCTTGGGCTTAGATCGATTTGATCAGTTCTTGTTGGGACTGGAAGAATTTACAATCGATCAGTCAGTAAATATCTTTCGAGATGTTATATTGTACCACGGAAGGATGAGGTTAGCAAACCTTTCACCGGAAAGTAAGGAGTATGTTGAGATTGTCACTGCTGCGGATGATTTCGAAAATGCATGCAGTTGCGTTTCATACCTTGTTCATGAGGTAGAAACAGATGCTAAGGGATATATATCCCAAAATCCTGAAGCTGATCAGACAGAAGTATCAAACTTTGTTTTTGACCATTTTAAAGATGGTGTTAAGTTTGATAAGATGAAGTACTGCAAAACGTATGCAGAATACGTTTTGTTTGCGGCAACACTTGCAACAAGCTGTATTAAGAAATATGGCGAGATTGCAAAAGTTGCACTTCAGCAGCCGGGGTACGGATACGATACGATTTTGGCTGGATACAAGGATGTGTTCAGAAAAACGTTGGCGCCAGAAATGGCAGAGGAAGCGTATAAGGTTTTGGCTTCCATGATAAGATAGTCTCCATAAAAGAGGGTGGCACTTTGCTCCCCTCTTTTCTTTTAGATAAATATAGACAAAATCAAGAAATAAATGGTATAATGCTATTATAAAAATGGAGATTGAAAAACTTGCTAAGAAGTGTGATAGTAAGTGAAAATAAAAAGGAGGAAAAGAAATGAAAGAATATTTGGAAAAAGTTTACAGAAAGGGCAAGGATGATTTTTATCAAGAAGTAGAACAAAAATTAATCAATGGAGAAAAAGAATTTATCGTTACTGCCAATCCAGAAATATTAACAATGGGAGATAAAGATAAGGAGTTTGATAAAATATTAATGGATAAGAATACGGTTATTATTCCAGACGGTATAGGTGTTATTAAAGGTGCAGAAATGTTCGGAATACATTTACCAGAAAGAATAACAGGAGTAGAATTAACAACAGAACTTATTAGATTATGTGATAAATATCATAAAAGTATGTATTTATTTGGAGCTACAAAAGAAGTCATTGGTAAAATGAAAATATTAATAGAGCAAAAATATTCTGGTATCAATTTACTTGGATCACAAAATGGATATGTAGAAGATAAGAATGCTGTTATGGAAGATATAAAGATAAAAAAGCCAGATGTTGTTTTGGTAGCATTGGGAGTGCCAAGACAGGAAAAATTAATATATGAACATTTACAAGATTTTGAAAAAGGAATTTTTGTAGGAGTAGGTGGAAGTTTTGATGTCATTTCTGGTAGTAAAAAAAGAGCTCCAAAAATATTTATTAAATTGAATTTAGAGTGGTTATATAGAATTGCATTTAGTCCAGCAAGATGGAAAAGATTTTATGAGGGAAATATCAAATATATTTTTAAGTTAAAAAAGGAAGCAAAGAAAGAGAAGGGAAGAAAATAAATGATAAATGTGATGGTAGTATTTGGTACAAGACCAGAGGCAATAAAAGTAGTACCTGTGATAAAAGAGTTAGAAGCGAGAAAGGAAACTAATCCTATTATTTGTGTAACAGCACAGCACCGCGAAATGTTAGACCAGATATTACAAGAGTTTGATATTCAAGCAGATTATGATTTAAATATTATGCAACAAGGACAAACTTTAGCTGAAATTACAACTAAGGCTCTAGTGGGTTTGGAAAACATTATCAAAGAGGTAAAACCAGATATGGTGTTAGTGCATGGAGATACAACTACAACATTTGCAGGAGCATTAGCGGCATTTTATAATGGTACTACAATAGGACATTTAGAAGCAGGGCTTCGTACTTATAACAAATTTTCTCCTTATCCAGAAGAAATGAATAGACAAATGGTTAGTGTATTAGCAGATATTCATTTTGCACCAACACATAGAAGTAAACAAAATTTATTAAGAGAAGCTAAGAAAAAAAATATATATGTGACAGGAAATACAGCAATTGATGCTTTAAAATTGACTATCAAAGAGGATTATCAAAATCCTCAAATAGATGATTTTAATGAAAAAGAGAGAATAATATTATTAACATCTCATAGAAGAGAAAATATAGGAACACCAATGGAAAATATATTTAAGGCAGTCAAGAAGATTGCAGAGGAATATGAAGATGTAAAAGTAATATATCCTGTTCATAAAAATCCAAAGGTAAGAGAAATTGCCAATAGAATTTTAGCTGGAAATTCTAAAATAAAGTTAATAGAACCATTAGATGTGATAGATTTTCATAACCTTATGAATAAAAGTTATTTGATATTGACAGATAGTGGAGGAATTCAAGAAGAGGCTCCTTCTTTAGGAAAACCAGTGTTAGTTTTAAGAGATACCACAGAAAGACCAGAGGGAATACGAGTTGGAACTTTAAAGTTAGTGGGAACTGACGAAGAAGAAATATATAAGCAAACAAAATTGTTATTAGATAATAAAGAGGAATACAATAAAATGGCAAAAGCAACTAATCCTTATGGAGATGGTTTTGCAAGTAAAAAAATCGTAGATGCAATAATAGATTATTTTCAGTTTTAAATAATAATGGATGGTGGAAAAATCAAAATGCAAAAAAAAGTAGATGTATTAATGGCAACCTATAATGGAGAAAAATATTTAAAAGAGCAAATAGATAGTATCTTGAATCAGACCTATCAAAATATACAATTAATTATTTCAGATGATTGTTCAACAGATAAAACAAGACAAATATTAAGACAGTATGAAAAAGATGATAGAGTAAAGGTGTTTTACCAAGAAAAAAATTTAGGATATGTTAGAAATTTTGAGTTTTTATTAAAAAAAATAGAAAATGATTTATATATGCTTTCTGACCAAGATGATGTTTGGAAAAAAGAAAAAATCGAAAAATCAGTAGAAAAATTGAAAAACGAAGAATTAGACTTGGTATTTGGTGATTTAGAAGTAGTAGACGAAAATTTAAATACCATATATGAATCATTTGATAAATATATGAAAATAGATAGAAAAATAGATAGATGCATAGGAAGTTATAAGTTGCAATATTTATATAATTGTGTTACAGGATGTACGATTTTATCTAAGAAAAAATATTTAGACAAGATATTGCCATTACCAAAATCTTCTAAATATATGATACATGACTATTGGATTGCTTTAATTGTAGCTATCAATGGTAAAGTGGGTTATTTAAAAGAGACTTATATAAAATATAGGCAACATGGAGATAATCAGGTAGGAACAGGAAAGGAATCTTATCAATTTAAAAAATTAGAACAAGTAAGAAATTTATTCATAGAGGTTAAATTAGGAATATTTACAGCTTATGTAGAAAATGAACAACAATTTCCGGATTTTTTAAAAAAGCAGAATAAAGAGGCTTTAGAATATTATCAAAGACTGCAAAAGATAAAAGCATTTAATTTTAGAGGTTGGAATTTATTTTATGAATTATATAAAGAAGAAACTTGGTTATATTTTATAGAAAATTTTGTCATTTTAAATATGCCTTTTTTAGCAAAAATAGTATTTTCTATTAGATATCAAATATTAAAAATGTTGGGGAAAAGATAAAAGTTTTTAGCAAAGATAGGAGCAAATATTGTGAAAATAGAAGTAAAAGATAAGGCAGCACAAAAGGAAAGAATCATAACTGAAACAAGAGAAGAACCAAAAGAAGTAAAAATGGAATGGAAAAGTAGGATTAGTAAATACTTTAATTCTATTTTGTTTATCATTTTATTAGGTGTTTTATTATTTGCAAAAACAATGTTTTTTTATCAAAATACTATTGCAGTAGCAGAACCAATAGGAATAGAAACTATTTTAGGAACTTTGTTTTTTCTTATTATTGTGGTATCTGCTATATGCATTTTGCCTAATAGAGCAAGAATTGTAACAGGTTTTATGGTGAGCTTTTTTATTAGTTTACTTTTATTTTTAGATAATATTTATTATACATTTTCTAATAATTTCTTATCTGTAGCACAAATTACGAATTTGCAATATGGAGATGAAATTGCAAGCACTTTACCAATGTTATTAGAATGGAAGCAAATATGGTATTTTGCAGATATTATCATTTTATTGATTTTAATAGCTACAAAAGTATTGAAGATAGAAAAGAAACCTAAAAAGACTTTGAAACAAAGAGGAGTGAAAATAGGTGCTGGGATGATTGGTGTTATTTGTTGTTGTATCTTGATGATACAATATGTGGAGAAAGGAAATCAATTATCTTATAATAAGGACATGCAAATTAGAGAAACTACTATTTATGGATATCATATTTATGACATACAAAATGCGATTAATATTAAAGCAAGTACTGCATATAAGACAAAAGAACAGATGGAAGAGGCATATCAAACTTTAAAACAGCAATATGATAGTAAATATTATCCAATACCAGATGGCTTAGAAGGGATTTTAGTAGGAAAAAATGTTATTGTTTTACAATTAGAATCTGTGCAAGAATTTGTATTACATCAAGAAATAAATGGAAAAGAAATTACACCTAATTTAAATAGATTTTTAGAGGATAATGTGGAATTTTCTAATATGTTTATGCAAAGTTATTCTACCACAGCAGATTCTGAGCATTCTACCATAACTTCTTTATATCCCATGGAAAATGGAATGGCATTTAGTAAATATTATACTAATCAATATGATGACTTATTTAAAATGTTTCATGAAAATGGCTATTATACCTCTTATATGCATGGAAATTATCCTTATTTTTGGAATAGAGGAAATGTATATGGAAGAATGGAAGTGGATGAATTAGATTTAAAAGAACAATTTGAAGATTTGTCAGAAAATATTAATGGAGATTTATCAGATGAATTATTATATAGACAAGCTGTTCAAAAATTGAAAACACAGAACCAACCATTTATTTCATATATCGTATCTGCTTCTTCTCATACACCATATATTTTAGAGGGATTACAAGATAGAAGTAAAATCACAATTGATGTAGGAGAATATAAAGATACTTATTTTGGAAATTATTTAGAAGCGGTGAATTATGCTGATTATGCATTTGGCGTATTTTTAGAAGAATTAAAGAAGGAAGAATTATATGATGATACAGCAATATTAGTATTTGGAGACCATAATGGTCTTAGTATGTATCAAGAAGAAATGATGAACTTTTTAAAACAAAAAAATCCTAATTTGGATGATATAGATTTAAAGTTAAATTATATAAGAGTAGCCTGTGGATTTAAAATTCCAGGAATAGAAAAGCAAAAAATAGAAAAGACAGTTAGTAAATTAGATATTAAACCTACTTTGACTTATTTAGCAGGAATAGAAGACCGGATTTTCATTAGGTATGAATATGTTTGGAACAAAAGAATATATCTGTTTAAACAACGAAAGGATTGTGACAGAACAATATTATTATGATGAACAATGGTATGATAGAAAGAGTCAACAAATACTAGAATGGGATTCTTTAGAACAGGCTCAAAGAGAGGAACTAAATCAATATTACGAAAATATGAAAACAGAATTAGATATATCACAATCTATTCTTGTTAATAATTTGTTGGGATAAGGCTTAAAAATTAACAAATAGAAAGGATGTCTCAAATGGAAGAAGAAAGAATTATTAATCCAGAATTAGAAGATGCTAGTGAAGAGAGATTAGAAAATTCATTAAGACCGAAAACATTAGATGAATATATTGGGCAAGACAAAGTAAAAGAAAATATGAAAGTATATATAGAAGCTGCCAAAAAAAGAGGGGAACCATTAGACCATGTTTTACTATATGGACCACCAGGTCTTGGAAAAACAACATTGTCTAATATTATTTCTAATGAAATGAATTCTAATATCAAAATCACATCAGGTCCTGCGATAGAAAAACCAGGAGATTTAGCAGCTTTATTAACCAATCTTTCTGAATTTGATGTTTTATTTATTGATGAAATTCATCGATTAAGTAAAAGTGTAGAAGAGATATTGTATCCAGCCTTAGAAGATTACACATTAGATATTATTATAGGGAAAGGACCAAGTGCTAGGTCTATTAGGTTAGATTTGCCAAAATTCACTTTAATAGGGGCGACAACAAAGGCAGGGTCTTTAACAACACCTCTTCGTGATAGATTTGGAATTGTTAGTAGATTAGAACTATATACGATAGAAGATTTAACAACGATTATTAAAAGGTCTAGCCGTATTTTGGGAGTAGAAATTGAAGAAGATGCGGCAAAAGAAATTGCAAGAAGGTCAAGAGGAACACCAAGAATTGGAAATAGACTTTTAAAAAGAGTAAGAGATTATGCTATTGTATTAGGTGATGGAAATATTACACTAAAAATTGCAAAACATGCTTTAAATAAATTAGAGATAGATGAATTAGGATTAGATGAAATAGACAGGAAATTGTTAGAAACTATGATTGTGCAATATGCAGGAAGACCAGTTGGAATAGAAGCATTATCTGCAACAATTGGAGAAGAAGTGGACACCATTGAAGATGTTTACGAACCATATTTGATACAAATTGGATTTATTGCAAGAACTTTAAGAGGAAGACAAGTATTACCACCAGCCTATAAGCATTTGGGATATTCTATGCCTAGTTTTGAAATGGAGGAAGCATAAATGAAATTATTATTACATACTTGTTGTGCACCATGTAGTGTTTATTGTATAGACGCTTTAAGAAAAGAAGGGATAGAACCAACCGTTTATTGGTTCAATCCTAATATTCATCCTTATATGGAATATAAGGCAAGGAGAGATACCTTAAAAGAATATACAAAATCTATACAAGTAGAAGCAATCTTTGAAGAAGATTATGGGTTAAGAGAATTTTGTAAAAATGTCATAGATGATTTGGAAAATAGATGCCAACAATATTGTTATCCTGTTAGATTAGAACAAACTGCTAAATATGCAAAAGAACATGGATATGATAGCTTTTCTACGACTTTGTTGATTAGTCCTTATCAAAATCATGAAGCACTTAAATTAGTGGGAGAACAAATGGCGAAAAAGTACGGAGTGAATTTTGTGTATCGAGATTTTAGAGTTGGTTTTAGAGAAGGTCAAGCAAAAGCTAGAGAATTGGGATTGTATATGCAAAAATATTGTGGGTGTATATTTTCAGAGGAAGACAGGTACCAAAAGAAAATTGAAAAAGATAAAATGAAAAGTGAAAGTTTGGTATAGAAAAGCACCTAGTAAAAGCAAAATAAAATCAAGAAAGGATATTGAAAAATGTTATTAAAAAATAAATTAGGAATAACCGATTCAATAAAACTTGCTAAAGTAGAAGAAAAAATAACAAAATTAAAAGCAAAGCAATTATTTGAAAAAGGAAAATTAAACTCATTTGAAGTAGGAACATTTAAAGGATTATCAGAAATTCATAAAGCACTATTTGAAGATATATATGACTTTGCAGGAAAAATCAGAACAGAAAATATTTCAAAAAGTAATTTTAGATTTGCATCAGCAATGTACTTGAAAGAAGCATTGAAACAAATAGACAAAATGCCACAATCAAATTTTGAAGAAATTATTGATAAATATATCGAAATGAATATAGCACATCCGTTTAGAGAAGGAAATGGTAGAAGTACGAGAATATGGTTAGACATGATTTTAAAAAAAGAAATAGGAAAAGTAGTAGATTGGAGTAAAGTTAATAAAGAAGATTATCTATTAGCAATGGAAAGAAGCCCTATAAAGAATACGGAAATTAAACTCTTATTAAATAAAGCATTAACAGATAAAGTTAACGATAGGGAAGTTTATATGAAAGGTATAGATGCAAGTTATAACTATGAAGGATATAGCGTATATAAAACAGAAGATTTGAAATAAATTATACTCTTATAGAGAATATAAGTAAATTTTAATGGAGATGGAAAATAAATAAAAAATTCTATAAGAAAATCATACAAATGCGATATGAAAAAATATTGAACTGTAATTATGAAAAATTATGTTGAAAGGAATTAAAAAATGCCATATTTTAATAGTAATATAGTAATTGATAAAAACAATATAAGTTATGAAAATGAAGTTTTAAAAATTTCAAATATTTCAAGAACTTGGATTTTTAGATTTCAAAACAAAGAAAAAAAGCTTATGAATTAGAAAAAGAAAACTATGAAAGAGCCAAGAAAAATTATGAGTTGAGAGAAAAATATAAAAAAAATAGAGAGGTGAAAAATTATTCTATTGCTTGTATCTTAATAGCACTTGTTTCAGTTTATATTTTACAAAATATGTAACAATATTTGTTGCAGAAGGCAAAGAAGGTGTGCTTGCTTTGAAAAAGCTTCGAAATGATATAAAAGAGGCAGATGTGCACAATGGTAAAACGGTTTTTAATATGAATGAATATAATGTAAAAGTGGAAGGCGATGTAGAAGGAATTCTTAATGTGGGAGATGACAATGTCAATATTAATGGTAGAAAGGAGTGAAAGATGGCATCATTAATTACACATATATTTATAACATCTAAATTAAAAGAAGTATATAATTTGTCAAATGAAATATTGTTAGGTTGTATATTACCAGATATCGAAAATAAAGTTGGAATAAAAACAAAAAATAAATCTCATTATATTAATGAAGAAGATAATTTTTTACCAGATATTAACTTGTATATTGAAATGCATAAAAATATGAATGCCTTATCAACTGGAATATTATTTCATTTAATTCAAGATAGAATATGGTACGAAATGTTAAATTTATTCAAAAACCCGAAAGAACAAGATAAGGAATTTGCTAGTTTAATATATTCTGATATGGATTTATGTGACAATTTTATATTGCAAGAAACGAAAACTACAAACGAAGAGTTTTATAAACTAAAAAAATTATTGATTAAAATGACTGATATAGATATAATAAAAAAAGGAATTAGTGAAAATTTAAAAATAAGACAAGTAAATACAAAAAAAGCAAATTTTATAACTATAGAGGCATATAGAAAATATCTAAATAAAGCATTTGGTAAATGTCAAAGATACTATAAATATTAATATAAATTTTTATGAAACATATAAAGATAATGAAATTGTGTTACCACTGGTGAGACAGTTTGAAAAGGAGAATTATGAATAGTTTAGAAAATCTAAGAGATTTAATTATCTATCAAAGTCAAAACAATGAAAATATTTCTATTGAAGTATTATATGATAATGAGGATTTTTGGTTAACTCAAAAATTAATGGGAAAATTATTTGGGGTAGAAGTAAATACAATAAATTATCATTTGAAAGAAGTGTTTAAATCTGGAGAATTAATAGAAGAATCAGTTATTCGAAAAATTCGAATAACTGCAAATGACGGAAAAAACTATAATACGAATTTTTATAGCCTAGATGCAATTATTGCTGTTGGTTATAGAGTTAATTCTAAAGAAGCTACTGATTTTAGAATTTGGGCAACTAATACATTAAAAGAATTTATAAAAAAAGGATTTGTTTTAAATGATGAATTTTTAAAAAATGGTCCAAAGTTTGGTAAAGACTATTTCAAAGAATTATTAGAAAGAATTCGTTCAATTAGGACAAGTGAACGTAGAATATGGCAACAACTAACAGATATATTTGCAGAATGTAGTATTGATTATGATAAAGATTCTGAAATAACACACAAATTTTATGCTACAGTTCAAAATAAATTCCACTTTGCAATTACTGGAAATACTGCTGCTGAAATAGTATATAATAAAGCAGACCACACAAAAGAAAATATGGGACTGACAACGTGGAAAAACTCGCCTGATGGTAGAATATTAAAATCGGATGTAATGATTGCAAAAAATTACTTAAATGAAAAACAAATAAAACGTCTTGAAAGAGCTGTATCAGGATACTTTGATTATATAGAAGACTTAGTAGAAAGAGAAAATACTTTTACAATGGATGAATTTGCCAAAAGTATAAATGAATTTTTGGAATTTAGGAGATATGATATTTTACAAGATAATGGTAAAATATCAAGGAAAGAAGCAGAAGAAAAAGCAGAAAAAGAATACATAGAATTTAACAAAATACAAAAAATAACTTCGGACTTTGATAAATTATTATTGGAAAGTAAAAAGTTAGAAAATAAAATATAAAATAGTATAATATTTTGATAAAAATAAAGAGTGCATGGAAATACTGCATCAGAAGTGATTTTTAATAGAGTAGATAGTGAAAAAGAAAATATTCGGGGTGAAGTATATTGAAAGTATTGTTTGTTGGAAATAGTAAAACATATAGGCAAAATATGCCATTCATTTTTCAAAAAATGGTTGAAAAATCTAAAAGAGAAATCTATATAGATAGTGCTACAAAACCAGGTGCAAGTTTGTTAGAACTTTATAATGAAAACGAAACATTAGAAAAAATAAAGAATGAAAAATGGGATTATGTAGTTATACAAGAAAGAACAATAAAAGCTCTTCAAGAAAATATAGCTGAATTTAAAGAAGGAGCTATTAAGTTAGTTAATGCCATATTAAAAAATAATGGTACAACTAAGATAATTTACAATGCGTGTGGTGTGCATAGAGATTTTGATTTGAAAGAATATGAAATAACTAATAATCATTATAAACAAATAGCTGAATTAACTAATGGACAAGTATGTTTTTCAGGAAAGGCATTTATCCATTTTCATTATTCTTTTCCAGAAATTGAATTATATGAAGATAAACAGCATCCTACAATTGTTGGAGCATATTTAACAGCATGTTGTTTATTTAATACAATTTTAAATCAAAAGTCTAGTGAAATAATCTATTATGATGTATTAAATCCTGAAATTGCAATTAATGCTCAAAAAATTGCAGATGAAGTATGCAAGTAAATAGATGAATTTTAATAAGGAAATAAAGAAGGGATTAAAAAATGCCATATTTTAATAGTAATATAGAAATTGATAAAAATAATATAAGTTATGAAAATGAAGTTTTAAAAATTTCAAATATTTCAAGAACTTGGATTTTTAGATTTCAAAACAAAGAAAAAAAGGCTTATGAATTAGAAAAAGAAAACTATGAAAGAGCCAAGAAAAATTATGAATTGAGAGAAAAATATAAAAAAAATAGAGAGGTAAAAAATTATTCTATTGCTTGTATCTTAATAGCGCTTGTTTCAGTTTATATTTTGCAAAGTAGTATGTGGGGGGTATTAGTACTAGCTATTAGTATTGCGTGTGGTTTTATGGCAATTAAAAAATATAGAAAAAAGATAAACTATGAGGAAGAACCACCGAAAGAAAAAGAATTTCCCAATAAGTTTGGTTTAGGAATAGAAATGAATTCGGGATATGTAACAATATTTGCTGCAGAAGGCAAAGAAGGTGTGCTTGCTTTGAAAAAACTTCAAAATGATATAAAAGAGGCAGATATGCACAATGGTAAAACGGTTTTTAATATGAATGAATATAACGTAAAAGTGGAAGGCGATGTAGAGGGTATTCTTAATGTGGGAGATGACAATGTCAATATTAATGGTAGAAAGGAATTATCAAATGTATGAGTAACAAAAAGAATATAAATATAAATGGTTCCATAAATGGTATTGCAAATTTTGGAGATAATTCCATTAATATTAATATAAAAAAAGAGAATCATACAAATCAATTAGTTAGGAATGACTTAGAAGAACCTAATATTAGTAAAGACGAGAATTCTAGTGAATTAAAAGGAGAAAAATTTAGTAATAAATTTGTAAAAATAATAATGGAAATAGTAATAGGAGTTATCATTTCAGTGATAGCTGGCTATATTTTATACAAATTTAATATGAATTAATGTTTTGAAAAAGTAGATAGAAAAATCAGTAAGTTAGTACAGAAGGGAAAAATAAATATGACAAATCATGCAATTGGAGTTATAAAAAATGAAAAAAATCAATATTTGCAGTATTTTGATGAAAGATGGAATTGCTGGTTATTTATAAACTGTAAATTACCAAATGGAGATGATAGTGAAGCTATCAAGAAGGAAATACAAAATAAGTTAAAAATAGATAATAACTTAATAGAAGCTAGATGTGTTGGATATAAAAGGCATAGAAAATTTTCAGAAAGTGCAAAAAAAGAAAAAGAATATGTACATTATTTTTATGATATTCATCTAAATACAAGATTAAATTTAGATGATTTTGAAATAGACGGTATTTTGTATAAATGGTATACTTATGAAGAATTAATGAAAGATAGTAGAATTCAAAAAGTAAATGGTGATGTTATTGGATTTATGAAAGAATTCGGATTGTAATTTAAAGAGCAAAATTTGACTAAGTTGCTAAAAAATGCTAGAATATATTATGGTAACTGTAATGCGAATTTTATCTAATTAGGAGGATTAATATGCGGAAATTAGAAGTAGGTTTAAAAGCTTTGCTTAACAAAGCGGTAAGAAGTTTAAAGGGAGAATATTATTATTTTGATAAAAATGGGATTTACCAAAAGGTGAATGAGAAAGAAGCACTTAAAATCTTAAAAAATGTTTTTCAAAGAATAGATGGTTCTACATATTATGAGCTTTATCCAGAAATTTATAGACTGGAAAATGCCAATATATTTAGAGTAGCTATCTCAAAAATGAAAGTAGGACAAACTTTTGAGGAATTTGAAGTGATTTATGCAAATACTGAGATAGTAAAGCATGAAAAACCTAAAGGTCTGGATAGATTTATCTTAACGATAGATTCTCCAGTTTTTATCAGATTACCCGAAAACTTAAAACGAAGTACTTTTGATTATATTCATATTGATGTTTTTGTTGTTTCAGAATGGCAGAGTGATATATATGAATATATCAAAGAAAATCAAAAAAGCATAAAAGAAAGAGTGTTAAAAGCACTGGAGCAAGATAGAAAATTCAAAAAATATGATGTTCCTGTAAGCTTCTTAAGATTGTCAAATGCAACCTATTCCAAAAGGCGAAATCTTATTAGGTTTGTCTTTGAACTAAAATATGACCATCTATAAAAAGATGGTTGTATTTTTTATTACTCGATAATGAGCAAAAAATAAATATTCAAAAGTATTGATATATTAATATTATTTGACAAAACATATCTTAAGCGTAACAATCCGGGTCTTGTCTGCAAAATATTAATATATCAATACTTTTGAGTAAAAATAAGTGAAAAACCATTAACCAGTAACTATTTTTTTATTTATTACACATAATTGTAGAAAACTTTTATAAAATATGATATGATTTAGATTAAGTTTGGAAAAGTACAATTTACGAATAAAAAAGATAAGCACAAAAAGATAAAAAATGTTTCCAAAGTTTGATAGGAGATAAGATGGAAAAAATAAAGAATAAAAATTTATGGATAGTTATCCTAATTAATGTATTTGTTTTTGTAATAGTAAATATTTTATTTGATATCAAATATGAGCAAGTAGATGATTTTATTATTTATCATTTATATTCTGGCTTAGACGGTACTTATAACATACATGGAGTATATATACATCCCTTACTTTGCTTTTTCATTAGTCTCTTTTTTAGAATATTACCAATGATTAATTGGCATAGCATATTTTTGCTAAGTATGCAATTTATTTGTTTTACTATCATAGGAAATATTCTATTGAAAAAACATCAAAATGGTATTGCAATTGTATTATATACCATCTGGATAGCTATTTTTTATACCGTGTTTTTATTATTAATACAATATACATCAGTAGCAGCTTTATTGATACTAACATCTCTTGTGATGTTGATAGATAAATTAGAACAAAAAAATAAAATTAAAATAAAAACACTCATACCAAGTTTCATTTTATTTACTTTAGGTATCATGTTAAGGATGCAATCTTTATTTATTATTGTTCCATTTTTTGTTTTATATTTTGTTATTATATTATTAGATAACAAACTTGAAAAAACGGAAAAAAAAGATAAAATTATTAAAGTATTGCAATATGATTTGATATATCTTATTATTACTATTATAGTATATGTTTCAAATAGTATGATGTACCAGTCAGATGTATACAAAAAATACACCCAGTATAATTCTATTAGAACAACCTTACATGATGCTATTTATGTGGATTATGAAGAAAATAAGGAGACATTCGACCAAATAGGTTGGTCCTCCAATGACCATTATTTATTTTATACTTTTAATTTTGGAGATGAAAATATTTTTTCAGAGGAAAATTTACAAAAAATATTAGAAGATAAAATTCAAAAAGATGGTTCAAATTATCTTAATATGGATATCAAACAAATAGAAGAAAGTTTTAGTTCAGAAATAACAGGTTCTATTGTTTATCTATTTCTATTTTTTCTCATTTTGTTTGTTATATGTCTATTTCAAAAAGATAAAACAATGGTTAGTATTCTGATTTTTATCACAACGATTGCCATTCATATTTTATTTATTATGATGGGAAGAAGCATGTTAAGAGTCGTGATACCAGAATATGTAATAGGGACAGCATTGCTTATTTATTTTATGAATTTTAAAGAAACAGAAGAGATAAAAGATGATATCAGAAATAGTGCGATATTATGTTTTATCATAGGTATGATATGTATTTTTGTTGGAAATAGTTATGATTATGGATATCAATTGGAAGGTTATCAAAATTATAGAGATTTAATTAGCAAAACAAATGCACACAAGGAAAATGTATATTTATATACAGTACCATCATTGCAAGATAGATATTTGGCATATTCTGTATATCAAATGCCACCAAGGGAAGCTTTTTCTAATTTAAGAGTTTTAGGACGGATGGGATATGTATACGCAAAATTACGAAGATTTCAAAAAGAGATATCAGTTAGATGGCAATTTTTTAGACTTGTTAAAAGAAAATGTATATTTAATAGATGGAGATGTTTATTGGTCTGGAAGAAGATATCAAAATTATAAAGAAAATATTGCAATAGCAATCAAAGAACATTATGATATTGATGTTGCATTTCAAGAAATAGAAAGTTTTGGTAATTTAACTATTTATAAAACTTATCAAGTAAAATAAAAGGAGGAGAAGTCTTGAAAAAGTTTGTATTAATAGATGGGAATAGTATTATGAATAGAGCATTTTATGGGATTATGGGAAGTAAAATGTTAATGACAAAAGAGGGAACTTATACCAATGCAGTGTATGGTTTTTTGGCAATTTTATTTAAATTATTAGAAGATGTACAACCAGATTATATGGCAGTAGCTTTTGATTTAAAAGCTCCAACAGCAAGACATAAATTATATGAAGGATATAAAGCAACACGTAAAGGAATGCCAGAAGAACTTGCCATGCAAATGCCAATTATAAAGGAAATATTGCATGCGATGCATATCGATATTATTGAAAAGGAAGGATATGAAGCAGATGATGTTTTAGGAACCTTATCTCGTTATGGAGAAAAACAGGGTTGGGAAGTTACGATTCTTTCTGGAGATAGAGATACTTTTCAATTGGCAACAGACCATGTTACTATTCGTATTCCTAGGACAAAAGGTGGAAAAACAGAAACAGAAGAATATAATAGGGAAAAAATTATAGAAACCTATGGGATAGAACCAAAACAACTAATTGAAGTAAAAGGGTTACAAGGAGATACTTCTGATAATATTCCAGGAGTGCCAGGAATAGGAGAAAAAACAGCACTTAGTTTAATTCAAAAATATGGTTCTATCGAAAATCTTTATCAAAAATTAGAGGCAGGAGAAGATGATTTAAAAGGAAAACAAAGAGAAAAAATTCAGGATAATAAAGAATTAGCATTCCTTTCTAAAACATTGGGAACGATTAATTTAGAAGTACCAATAGAAGATACCTTAGAAAATTTCAAAGTAGAAGAATGGGATAAACCAAAAGTTTTAGAATTATTTAAAGAATTGAATTTTAACCGTTATATTGATAGATTTTCTCTAAGAGGGGAAAATGTTGCAAAGAGCAAATCGATAGAAAATAAAGAATGGCAAGTAGAAGAAATTAGTGTTCCAGAAATGCTTGAAATATTACAACAAGAAAAACAGATGCTATTTTATTTTAGAACAGAAAAAGATTTACAAGAAGAAAAGATTATAAAAGAAAAAATAGTAGCTATTAGCATTTTTCAAGCAAGTACACAAAAAGCTTATTATTTTCCTTTACAAGAAGAAAATGAAATTCAAGGATTTAAAACAGTTTTAGAAGATAAAGAAATTCAGAAAATAGGAATTAATTTAACAAAAGCATATATACTATTAAAACAAGTAGATATTAATTTGGTAGGAATTACTTATGATGTTTCTATTGCTGCTTATATTTTAAATCCAACCAATAATAAATTAGAAATAGAAAATTTAGCAATACAATATTTAGAAACTGATTTGCAAGAAATGCTAGGAGGAGAAAAAGAAGAACAAAAACAAATGACTCTTTTTGATACGACATCACAAGAGATAAATAAACATAAAGAAAATAAAAATGAAGATACTTTATATGTTTATACAATTTATCAATTACAAGAAAAGACGAAAAAAGAGTTGGAAAAAATAAATGCTATTAAATTGTTTCAAGAAATTGATATGCCAACAGTAGAAGTATTATCTAATATGCAATGGAATGGAATGTATGTAGATAAAGAAGAATTAGAAGCTTTTGGAAAGGAATTAACAGAGCGATTAGAGCTATTAACAAAAACTATTTACGAAATGGCAGGAGAAGAATTTAATATTAATTCTACGAAACAATTAGGGGAAATATTATTTGAAAAAATGAAATTACCTGTCATTAAGAAAACAAAAAATGGATATTCTACAGATGTAGATGTATTGGAAAAATTAAGAAGAGAAGACCCTATTATAGGAAAACTATTAGAATATAGACAATTAATGAAATTAAATTCTACTTATGTAGAAGGATTAAAACCATATATTAATCCAAAGACAAAAAGAATTCATTCTTTTTTCCATCAAACTATAACAGCTACTGGAAGAATCAGTTCAACAGAACCGAATTTGCAAAATATTCCAACTAGATTTGAATTAGGAAAAAGAGTGAGAAAAATTTTTAAACCACAATCTGGAAAAGTATATATTGATGCAGATTATTCTCAAATCGAATTAAGAGTATTAGCTCACATTTCAGAAGACGAACACATGATACAAGCATTTCAAGAAGGAGAAGATATCCATAAACAAGCAGCATCTAAAGTTTTTAAAACACCAATAGATGAAGTGACAAAAGAACAACGAAGTGATGCCAAAGCAGTTAATTTTGGAATTGTATATGGTATTAGTGATTTTGGTTTGGGAGAACAACTAGGAATTTCTAGAAAAAAAGCAAAACAATATATTGATGAATATCTAGAACAATATGCAGGAATTAAAGCTTTTATGGAAAATATTACAGAAAAGGCAAAAGAACAAGGATATGTGGAAACTTTATTTCATCGTAGAAGATATATTCCAGAATTAAAATCTAGTAATTATATGGTAAGGCAATTTGGAGCAAGAGCTGCAATGAATACTCCCATTCAAGGAACAGCTGCAGATATTATGAAAATTGCAATGATAAAAGTTTATGAAGAATTACAAAGACGAAATTTAAAAACAAAAATAGTTTTACAAGTACATGACGAAATGATGCTAGAAGCACCAGAAGAAGAAAAAGAGCAAGCAAAACAAATCGTAAAACAGGCTATGGAATCTGCTATTTCTTTAAAAGTACCATTAATAGCAGATATTGGAGAAGCACAAAATTGGTATGATTGTAAATAAAAGGGGTTAAGAAAAGGAGAGAATGTGTTGGCAAAACTATTAAGAAATAAAAAGATTCTATTAATTGGTTGCCTATTAATAATAGTATTTGTTGTTATTATTTTAAATAAAGATAATATACTAAAGAAGATTTATCCTAAAAAATACGAAACAGAAGTTACAATGTATGCAGAAAAATATCAAGTGGAAGAAAATTTGATTTATGCATTAATAAAAGCGGAAAGTAATTTTAATGAAGGAGCTACTTCTCATAAAGGTGCTATTGGCTTAATGCAATTGATGGAAGAAACGGCAAAAGATGTGGTAAGAAAAAATGCACTAGAATTAGAGGAAGAGAATATAAGAAATGAGTTGTTAATATCTGAAAATAATATTAATGTAGGAACCAAATATTTGTCTACTCTACTAGAAAAATATCAAAATAAAGGAGTTGCTTTGGCTGCTTATAATGCGGGAATTGGAACAGTAGACAATTGGATTGAAAAAGGGGTGATTCAAGCGGATGGTTCAGATATTGAAAATATTCCATTCAAAGAAACCAATCAATATGTTAGGAAGATTTTGCGAGATTATGAGATATATTGTGCATTATATAGTTTTTAAGATGATTATGTTTGAAAGTTTATCTGTCAAGCTAAATATATGTTACAATTCACAGCTAATGTGTTAAAAATTAAAAAAACTGATATATAGATATTTTTAATCAAACACAATCTTGAGTTGTAACAATCCGGGTCTTGATTTTCAAATATCTATATATCAATTTTTTCTAATATCATATTAAGATAGCTGTGAATTGTAACAATTATATAAAACAAATAAAATAAAAATGAAAAAAGTATTGATAAATTACAATAAATGTAATATAATCGTAACATAGTTGTAATAAAAAAGAAACAATTAAAATAAAAGAAGGGAAGAAGGTAAATGTTTAAGTTTGGGTTAGGACAAGACATTGGAATAGATTTAGGAACAGCTACAGTAATCGCCTATGTAAAAGGTAAAGGTATTGTTTTAAGAGAACCATCTGTTGTAGCAGTTGACAATAATACTGGAGATGTATTAGCAGTAGGTCAGGAAGCAAGAAGAATGTTAGGAAGAACTCCCGGAAATATTGTAGCAACAAGACCATTGCGAGATGGTGTTATTTCAGATTATACAGTAACGGAAAAAATGCTTAAACATTTTATTAATAAAGTATGTGGAAAATTTATTTTCTCACCAAGAATTATGATATGTATTCCTTCACAAGTAACAGAAGTAGAAAAAAAGGCTGTTATTGATGCTGCTTCACAAGCAGGAGCAAGAAAAGTATATTTAATCGAAGAACCGATAGCAGCAGCAATTGGTGCTGGAATAGATATTTCAAAACCATGTGGAAATATGGTAGTAGATATTGGTGGTGGAACAACAGATATTGCTGTTATTTCTTTAGGAGGTTCTGTTGTTAGTACTTCTTTAAAAGTAGCAGGAGATAAATTTGATGAATATATTGTAAAATATATTAAAAAGAAACATAATGTTATGATAGGAGAAAGAACAGCAGAGGATTTAAAGGTTAATATAGGATGTGTATATCCTAAAATACAAGATGTTGAGATGGATATAAGAGGAAGAGACTTGATAACAGGTTTGCCAAAAACAATAACAGTGCATTCTAGTGAAATGTTAGAGGCTTTGATAGAACCTGCAATGATGATTGTGGATGCCGTACATTCTGTATTAGAAAGAACACCACCAGAATTGGCAGCAGATATTAGTGATAGAGGAATCTATATGACAGGTGGAGGATGTTTAATAGATGGTTTAGATAAACTATTACAAGAAAAAACAGGAATTAATGTGATGATTGCACAAGATACAGTTTCTTGTGTAGCTTTAGGAACAGGTAAAGCGTTAGATAATTTAGATATTTTAGAAGGAAAATAAAATGAAAAAAGTAGCATTTATTACATTGGGATGTAAAGTTAATCAATATGAAACAAATGCCATGACACAGCAATTATTGGAGAATGGCTATGAGATAGTAGAACATACAGAAAAAGCAGATATCTATATTGTAAATACATGTACTGTAACCAATATATCAGATAGAAAATCAAGACAAATGTTAAGAAGAGTCAAAGGATTAAATCCTAAGGCTCTTGTTATTGCTTGTGGATGTTATGTACAAGTAGCAAAAAAGGAAGTAGAGCAAATAGAAGAAATAGACTTAGCATTAGGAAATAACGAGAAAAAAGAAATTGTTAAATATATAGAAGAATGGTTTAAAAAAGATACGATTAATAATCGTATTGATGATGTAATGCAACAAAGAGATTTTGTGGATTTTGGAAATGTTGTCTATACAGAAAAAACAAGAGCTGTTATTAAAGTACAAGATGGTTGTGATAGATTTTGTTCTTATTGTATTATTCCTTATGCAAGGGGAAGGGTAAGAAGTAGAAAACCAGAAAATATTCTTTCAGAAATTAGAAAAATAGCCGAAAAAGGAATTCAAGAGGTTGTCATAACAGGAATTCATATTGCCTCTTATGGAAAGGATTTTCAAGATTCTTATCAATTAATTGATTTATTAGAAGAAATAAATACAATAGAAGGGATTAAAAGGATTAGATTAGGTTCTTTAGAGCCTCTTTTAATAACTCAAAGATTTTTGAATAGATTGAAAAAATTAGAAAAAATTTGCCATCATTTTCATTTATCGCTTCAAAGTGGATGTGATGAAACCTTAAAAAGAATGAATAGAAGATATACAACTGACCAGTTTAGGAAAATAGTACAATTATTAAGAAATACTTATTCAGATGTCATGTTAACAACAGATATTATTGTAGGATTTCCAGGAGAAACGCAAGCAGAGTTTGAAACTACATATCAGTTTTTAAAAGAAATTAATTTTTATAAAATGCATATTTTTAAATATTCACCAAGAAAAGGAACAAAGGCAGCCCAGATGAAAGAACAAGTGTCTGGAGATAAAAAAGAACAAAGAAGTAGAGCTTTAATGGATTTATCAGATGAGAATCAAAAAAAATATCACCAAAGTTATTTGAATAGAGAGGTAGAAGTATTATTCGAAGAAGAGAAAAATGGAACATATCATGGACATACAGATAATTACATATTAGCATATTGCAAAACATCGCAAAAGATAGAAAATCAAATAAGAAAGGTTCAATGTAAAGAGATTGAGACAGATCATATTCTAGTAGAATTGTAAAAATGTAACAAAATTGTAATATTTATGTCATTAATATTTAATATAAAAATAGAAATTTTAACTTGATTATTTGGATGTAATGTAGTATAAATAATGTAAACATTGGTAAAAAATCACAAAGGAGGAAATAAAAATGGCAGAATTAGGTGAAGAAAACAAAGTAGCAGGAGTATTTGGTGGAGTAGAATTTGAAAATGGGGAACAACAAAATTTGGAAAATAGAAACTTACCAGTAAAACCAAGCCTTTGGACAAGATTTAAAAATTTCTGGTTACAAGAAATAGATTGGAACAAAGAAATTAAGGTAGAATTAACACCATATCAACAAAAAGTGGAAGATGAAATAAACGAATTCTTACACCAAGAAATTACATGGGAAAAAGTACATGATTTCTTATTCCAAGAAGTTTCATTTGGTAAAAAAAATAAATTTTAAAAGAAGTTATGAATGGATTTATAAAAAAGTATAGCACACCTATTAAATTTGTGCTATACTTTTTTTGTTAGTAAACATTTTAGGAAGGAGAAAGTATGGCAAAAAATAAAACAATATTTGTATGTAGTGAATGTGGAAATGAATCTGCTAAATGGCTTGGAAAATGTCCTGCTTGTAATAGTTGGAATAGTTTTTATGAACAAAAAATAGTAGAAAGTAAAAATAGTCATTTAAAAGCAGATAAGGGGATAAAGCCGGAACCTAAAACATTGAATTCATATGAAGCAAAAGAAGCAGCTCGAACTTCTACAGGATTCGGAGAACTTGACAGAGTATTAGGAGGAGGACTTGTAAAAGGTTCATTAGTTTTGTTACGGAGGAGAACCAGGAATAGGAAAGTCTACTTTAATCCTTCAAATATGTGACAAAATAAAAGGAGAGGGAAAGGTCTTATATGTTTCTGGAGAAGAATCGGCAGAGCAGATAAAATTAAGGGCAGATAGATTACAAATTAAAAATGAAGATATCTTGTTTTTAGGAGAAACAGATATTGATTTAGTAAATCAAGCCATTATAGAAATAAATCCAAAATTAGTTATTATTGATTCTATTCAGACGATGTATTCAGAAGAAATTACTGCAGCAGCACGGAAGTGTTAGCCAAGTGAGAGAAATTACATCTCAAATTATGAAAGTCTGTAAGTCAAGAGCAATTACTACTATTATTATAGGTCATGTAACAAAAGAAGGAAATATTGCAGGACCAAGAGTATTAGAACATATGGTAGATACGGTTTTATATTTAGAAGGGGAAAGGTATTTTTCTTATCGAATCTTGAGAGGTGTGAAAAATAGATTTGGTTCTACTAATGAAATTGGAATGTTTGAAATGGTAAATGAAGGGATGACAGAGATTTTAAATCCATCTGATGTTTTAATTTCAGAAAGGGAAGATAATCCAGCAGGTTCTTGTATTGTATCTAGTATGGAAGGGACAAGACCTATTTTAGTAGAATTACAAGCTTTAACAACCCAATCTGTTTATCAGATTCCGAAAAGGACAGCCAATGGAATTGATTATAATAGAGTAGCTTTATTAATTGCAGTATTAGAGAAAAAAGTAGGATTAATGCTAGGAAATCAAGATGTTTATTTAAATGTAGTAGGAGGAATAAGATTAAACGAGCCAGCAATTGATTTAGGAATTATATTGGTTACAGCTTCTAGTTATAAAAATGTTCCGATTCCTAAAGACATGGTGATTATGGGAGAAGTTGGATTAACAGGAGAAGTGAGAAGAATTAATTTAATAGAAAAAAGATTGAAAGAAGCAGAAAAATTAGGTTTTAAAACTTGTATTATTCCAGAAAGTAATAAAAAACTCTTGAAAGAAAATTATAAATTAGATATAATAGGCGTTGGAAATATTAATGAAGCAATGAAAAAAGTGGGGATAAAATAATTTTAAGAAATGATAAAGAAGGAGAATTGTTTTGAGAAAAGGAAAGGAAGATAACATTACCGAAATCTTAAAATTAATAGCACCAGGTACGCCAATTAGAGATGGTTTAGAAAATATTCTAAGGGCAAAGACAGGCGCATTACTTTTGATAACAGATAATATGCAAGTCTTAAAAGATGTTGTAGATGGTGGATTTACGATTAATGAGGATTATACTTCTTCCAAATTGTATGAGCTTGCTAAAATGGATGGTGCCATTGTTTTAAGTGGAGATTTGAAAAAAATTTTATTTGCAAATGCACAATTAATTCCATCACATGAAATACAAACTTTAGAAACAGGTACTAGACATAGAACGGCAGAAAGAACTGCAAAACAAACAGGAGAATTAGTGATTAGTATTTCACAAAGAAGAAGCATTATTACAGTATTTAAAGGAAATGATAGATATATATTAGAAGATACGGATGTTGTGTTAAATAAAGCAAATCAAGCTATACAAACATTAGAAAAATATAAAAAAGTATTTGATAATAAATTAAATATTTTAAATGAATATGAATTTAACGATATTGTGACTTTAGAAAATGTAATAGTTGCTATTCAAAGGGCTGAAATGGTAATGAGAATTGTAGAAGAAATACAAAGACAAATTTATGAATTAGGTGATGATGGACGACTTGTAAGGATGCAGTTAGAAGAATTAATCGGTGGATTAGAAAAAGAAGAAAAATTGATTATAAAAGATTATATAGCACCAAGTAAGAAAAAGCGTTTACCAGAAAAAATTGTAGAGGCTTTAGAAGAACTATCTTATGAAGAGTTATCAAAAGAATCTATGATTGCCAAATTGTTAGGTTATGAAAATTTTGATAATTATGATGAAGTAGGTGTATATCCAAGAGGTTATCGTATTCTTAATAAAATACCAAGAATGCCTAGTAATATTGTAGAAAATTTAGTGGATGCTTATAAATCATTTCAACATATTTTGGCAGCAGATATTGAAAGTTTAGATGAAGTTGATGGTATTGGAGAAGTAAGAGCAAAAACAATAAAACAATCTTTGAAAAGAATGCAAGAACAATTTGTATTTGACAATATTATCTAAAAATGAAAGATAAAATAAAAAAAGAAAGGAAGAGAAAAATGGGAAAAACAAAAAATATTATTTGGATAATTGCTTTAATTTTGGTAATAGTATTAATAGGAGTTGTAGGATATGGATATTATCAAAAAGCAACAATGGAGGTAAAAAATCCAGTTGCAACCATGGAAGTAGAGAACTTTGGAACAATTAAAATTGAACTATATCCAGAACTTGCACCACAAACAGTTGCAAATTTTATCACATTAGCAAATCGTGGATTTTATGATGGATTAACTTTTCATCGAATTGTAAAAGACTTCATGATTCAAGGTGGAGATAAAAATGGAGACGGAACAGGAAATGCTACACTAGCAGATTTAAAAGATGATGGAGATGGTACAGAATATTCTATTAAAGGTGAATTTATTGCTAATGGTGTTGATAATGATTTAAAATTTGAAGAAGGTGTTCTTGGAATGGCAAGGTCAGATTATACTCAATATTCTTCAGATTTAGCAGATGAATCTTATAATTCAGGAAGTTCACAATTCTTTATTACAACAAAAGAAAGTTCTAATTTGAATGGATATTATACATCTTTTGGTAAAGTAATTGAAGGTTTAGATGTTGTACACCAAATAGAAGGCGTAGAAGTAACTGCTAAAACAACAGAAGGAGAAGAGAGTCAAAGTAGTGCGAGTCAAGAAGTAAGTACACCAGTAAATCCTCCTAAAATTACATCTTTAAAAGTAGAAACTTATGGAGTAAATTATGATTTACCAGAAACTTTAACACCATTTGATTATACTTCTTGGTTGTATAAACAATATGGTATTGACCCAAGTGCTTTAGGTGGCTAGATACTACTTGAGACTGAACGGTAACAGAGATTAACCGAAAAAAATAAAAAAATTTAAAAATTAGTTGACAAATGGGGTGCAAATAGGGTAAAATAGATAATGTGCTCACGATAGTGCACATGAACAACGGTGGATGTAGCGTAGTTGGTTAACGCGCCAGTTTGTGGCACTGGAGACCGTGGGTTCGAGTCCCATCTTCCACCCCATATATATTGGGCTGTAGCCAAGCGGTAAGGCACCAGACTTTGACTCTGGCATGCGTGTGTTCGAATCCCACCAGCCCAGCCAACTGAAATAGCAACTTTCAGAAAAAATTGAAAGTTGTTATTTTTTTACTTTTTTCAAATTTTTTAACTCTTATATTATTAAAATAAATAAAACCGTTCAAAAATAGCCATAAAAATTGTTGCGATTTTTATGTTGCTTTGATATAATAATTTTGAAAAAAATATACTCATTTTACGGAGAAAGAAATGGAAAATAGTTTATCAAAAGCATATGCAGAAGTATTATTGATTTTATCATATATGGAGCAAAAATATGCTGATATGATACCAAAAAAATTATTAGAATTATTTAATGAAGAAAAGGACCAGAATTATCAGCCTGATATAAATCCTAAGATATCTTTAGCAGAACAAAATTTACAAAGAAAAACATTAGCATTATTAGCAATGCTAAATTTAAACTATTGGTGCAAAGATGAAAGTGAAAAACAGGAAATGTTAAAAATGTATGCTAAAAATGACAAAAAGATAGAGGCAGAAATGAGAGAAAGATATAATCCAGATAATCTATTTAAGACGAGAAAAAAAGTAGAACAAAATGATGAGGCAAAGGAAGAAAGTACAGAGATAATTGAATATAAAGAACAAAACATATTTAAGAAAATTTTAAATAAAATTATGAAATTTTTTAAAACTAATTATTAAAAGGATAAATTATGGGTAATTATAACTTTGGAAAGGTAGATATAGAATTTAATACTAATAAAATATTTTTGCTATCACAAATATTATACAGAATAGAAAGCTTAGAAAGCAAAATAAATGAAGATAATAGCAAAGTATCAAATTTAGCTGAAAGCCTTAATGATTTTAAAGAAATAATTTTGCAAAACAAAAAAGGTCTCGAAGAATTTAATACTTTTAAAAATAATGCTGAAGAAAAAAATATGTGGGCTGAATATGGAGAATATATTGCTAGTTTTGCACAAACAAATATGGAAGAATTACAAGTAAAAAATCCTGAAATGGCAATAGCAATGAAAAATTTATTAGATACAGATTTTTTCCAAGAAGTTGAACAAATGAATGAAAAATATTCTAAAGAAATGGAAAAAAGGTTTATTGGACAAACACAAGATTATAAAGAAAATGCAGAAAATATTATAGGCAATACTAATGTAAAAAAAATTATATATATGCCATTTACACCAGAATTATTTAGTATAGAGCCTTGTTGTTTATCAGATAAAAATAATAATGGAGAGTTTGCAGTACAATTTACTATTCCAACAGATGAGAAAGAATTTGAAGAAATGTTTGGAATGGAATATACAGAAGGAATAGAAAGTGTAATACTATTTCACGAAAAAATGCACGCAGATATACCAACAAAGAGCAAAGAAAATTTTAAAAATCCAATGCAAAGAGAATTAGATTCACACTTAAAACATACTATTATTGAATTATTGGCAAATGGAGAAATGGGAATAGACATAGCAAATCATTCAAATTGCTTCCAAAGTGTATTTCATACAGGAAAA
>CALXCD010000020.1 GCA_944386715.1 uncultured Clostridia bacterium | reverse complement strand
CAATCTATTAAAGACTGAAACCTTTTAATATCAAAGGTTATCAGTCTTTTACTCTTTTACAACTGTCAAATTTAGGAATATAACACATTTTTATAACTTTTGCAATATTTTTTTAAAAATTTTTCAATTTCTCTTGAATATTCCCTTCATACACAGTATAATAATAGAGTATATTGTGATTTGCGCCTGTAGTTTAGCTGGATAGAATGGCAGGCTACGAACTTGCAGATCGGGGGTTCGAGTCCCTCCAGGCGCACCATTTTAAGCTTATTTGTCAATATTTTTGTATTTCTAATAATATCTAAAAGTATTGATAAATAAGTATTTTTTATTTACATTATTTCTGGATGTTTAAAAATATTTCTTCTATTGCATACTTTTTGCATAATTTTTTAGTTATATAAAATGCTATTGAATGTATTTTTTTTTGTTTGATTTTCAAAAGTCTCTCTACTATCTTTAGCAGCTAATATATATATCTTTTTTATTAAATTATAATTCTCTTTTATCAAGTGTAATTCTTCTGTTGTAAATAATTTTCTATTTTCCTCAATTCTTTCTTTAATAAAGTTTTGCAAATCACTTTCTTTTTCCATTTCATTCAAAATTACATCTTTCATAAAATATAACTCCTCTTTCGTATAAAAATTTGACAATTTTCCCCAAAGAGGCTATACTACAAGTATACATACTCTTTGAGAGTGTGTGGTATGTGAGGGAGATAGCCTTACGGTTCAAATGCAGCTATCTTTTCTCACTTTTTATTATACAATATCTTATTTTAAAAAACAAAACCCGTTTTCGACAAAAAAGCTGTAATCTATTGAAAATACTGTAAAAAATTTTTGAAAAAAATTTTTTATACTATATTTTTGACCATATTTTACTCCTTAAATGGTGCCAATTTAAACCACTTATGTATTTTAAGCTTTCTGAATTTAACAAATATTTTTCTTTTGCATATTTATTCCATTCTTCAATAGAAGGAAATTTGGCAAATTCCTTTGTAATTTTGGTTAAATGAAAAATAGATTCTTCATACTTAATATATAAAATATTTGTTTTATCATATCGTTTTTCACTTTCATATAAAAAGTTTACTAGCTTATTAAATTTTTCACTTATTTTCTTGGTTTTCTCTGAATTCAGCCCGTTTTTTACAACAGATTCATTTAATTTTTTTCTTAATTTTTCAAAATCATTTATCATTTGTACCACCTATTCTTTGCCAAAATTTAGAATGTTTCTTTTTTTACCGTTTTTATTTTAACACATTTTTTATTAATATGCATTAAAAATATGCTAATGGAAGAAATTCTATTAGGTCTACTACTATTTATTTGACTGTAATATGCAAGTCTTTTCTTTCTTTTCCTTTTTTGCATTATTTTCATCTCCTTCCTTCGCTTTGTCGTACTTAATATTATTTCCACCCTGTCTTTATTCTTTTTTATTCCACTCCCTTTAGTTCTCTTATTGTGAACTTTTTCTGTAAAAAAAATTGTTTTCACCATTTTCTCCTTTCTTCTTTATTTTTATGGAATCTTGACAACTCTTTCTTTTACTCAGAGTTTCATTTTTCTATGTTCACTTATAGTGTATTATACTTTAGACTAATTGTCAATGTTTTCAATAAACATTTTTTATCACTCTAAGTATACTTTTTTTATTTTTTCTTGCATACTACATTTACGATATGCTATAATAAAATAGATTTGGAGGAATAAATATGAACCGAATAAAATTTTTACGAGAAGAATTAAATATGACGCAACAGGAGTTAGCTGATAAATTAGATGGTGCTAAGAGCACAATTGCTATGTATGAAAAAGGGAATCGAAAGCCTAGTATGGAGGTACTAATAAAATTATCCGAAATATTTCATTGTAGCATAGATTATTTATTATGCAAGTCAGATATACGAAATCCTCAACAAATTAATTTAGATGAAATGGATATCGCTTTTGCAAGTGGCATCAGAGGTTTAAATAAACAAAATCAAGAAACTCTAAAAAATATTATGGATGGTTTACTTGCAAAACAAAAGATAGAAGAAGAAAAGAAAAAAGGGAAATAAAATGGAAACATCTGCTTTATATGACAAAATGGAAGAGGAAAATATCAACTATGTAAATGCAAACTTGATTTTTACGAGAGGAGCTATTGCACATTATCATGACTTGACTGCAATCGTTGTAGATGATAACCAAGTAAAAAGTCAAGTTAGTGAAAATACTGTTTTAATAGAAGAATTAGGACATTATATGGCAGGTGCGTACTATCGCACGAACAGTGAGTATGAGCTGATAGAGAAAATGGAACATAAAGCAGATAAAAAAGCATGGATAAATTTCTTCCCTTATGAAAAAATAAAAGAACTAATGGAAAATGGATTAACAACTGTAACTCAAATAGCAGAATATTTTGATGTCGAACCATCTTATATGGCTAGATGTTTAAATTATTATTACAATCAAAGTGACGGATTTACAAAAGACCACTTATCTATATAGAAACTTGCTTTAGTTACTTACTAATTTCTTTTTTATTGCTACGATGCAAAAACCTTCCTTGATCTTTTTATCTTGGAAGGTTTTTTGCATCATATTTTCTATATTCTTCTTAGCAAAATCAGTTTAGCTTTTTATTTTACCTGTAAGTATTTTTTCTTATATAGAAAGTTTTAACTATATAAATATTAAATTTCAAAATTTCGATATATTGGATTATGATGTTCCTCTAAAATTTCTGGATTATCTGTTAAGATTTTATCTACAATATTTTGTTCTAAAGTAAAAGGAACTACATATCCTTCTAATGATTTTGCTTTATCTTTTAAAATAGGAATTTCTGTATTAACATATATTTTTGATTTTCCTTTTCCGTTTTTAGCTTCTTGTACTAAATTAGATACTGGAGAATTTCCGTCAAAAGCCATCACAACTGCTTTTCTTCTTTCAAAAATTTCATAATTAAAACTTTTATAAATTCCCATTTCATCACTATCTATTGCTATTCTGATGGCATTTATGTTTTCTTCTTTTAAGTGGTTTCCTTCTTCTTTGGATATCATTCCTGGAATGATTGCATTAATTTCAAATTTTTTATTTAATTTTTTACTAATTTCAACAATTGCTTTTTCATATCCCTGCATTTTATGTCCAATGACAAAGTAAACTTTTTCTGAACTAACTTGTTTCATTAGTTCTTCTAATATTTTTTTCCCTTCTGGGGTTATTTTTGTTACTTTTCCTTTTTTATTAAAACTACCACCTGCAATGACAATTGGTATTTTATCTTCTGGCAATTCTTTAATTTTTTCTTTTAACATGCTTTCTGCTTCTACATTGCTATTTACTCTCATTGGAATAGTATTATATTTACTTCTTTCATGATTTTGTTTTTCTAATTTTGTAAGTGCTTCTTGAATACTTCTTCCGTTTAAAAACTTTTCAAAATTTTTGCTTTTTTCTTCAAAATAGATTTCATTTTCTTTTAAAATTTCATCCTCTACTTTTCTCATTTTTTCAAAGTCTTCTTCATTTAAATTTAGTAAATTTTGAAGTGCTAATTGCTCATCTATTGCATCTGTTCCATAAAATCCACATCCATCTGTTCCCTGTACACATTTAATATTGTTTTTTAAATATGTTTTTAAAGGGTGTTTGTCTAAATTATTTAAATTATTTAACCTTACATTGGATGTTAATTGAAATTCTAATACTACACCTGTATCTTTCATTTCTTGTATTAGTTTTTTTCCTTCTTCTGAATCTAATTTTGCAGTGTATAGACCATGTCCTAGTCTTACTCTTGGCATTTTTTGTCCAGGTTTTAAGGAATCTTTGACACATTGAATAGATTTTGCCACATTATCTCTTAAACTATCATTTTCTCCTGCATGGATTCGAATTGTGAAATGCTCATCTTGCTCCCCTACATATTCTACTAATTCTTTAATGACTGGTTTTAATTCCATAATATCATTAATTTCTTCTCCAATAAAGTCACTACCTACTACATATGGACTTTTTGCAATTGTTTTGATAACATCTAAATTTTCTCTTAAATAATTATTGTTTGTTTTTTGGTCTTTTATGATAAATAGTGGAACTCTTCTAATTCCTGCTAAAAATCTAATTTTTACACCAGTTTCTTTTTCTATGATTGGCATGATTTGATGTATTTCTTCAATTAATTGGATAGCTGGACCATTTGCTTTTACTAAATCTGTATCTGCTATTTCTGTGTAGTAAATACCTTGTTTTTGATATTCTCTTGCAATCCATAAAAATTTATCTTGTCTTAATGTGATGTTTTGAAGTTCTTTTCTATTTTCATCTTCTAACATTTTAAATACCATTTTTTTGATATCTGGTTCTGGTATTTTATTAATCTTTTCCTTATCTAAGCTTATTTTTTCTGTACTTTCTTTTCCCTTACAAAATACATAACGATAAATATATAGTTTTTCTAGGTTCGTAAAAACTGCTTGTCCGTCTTTTAAAATTGCTAGACTTGTTCTTATTTTAGGGATATTGTAAGATGCATTTTCTATATTATTTAAAATAAAGTCTGCGAAATTGATAAATGTATTATCATCAATTTTTCTAGTTAAATATTTTCCTGTTAGTTCTGAATTTTCAAATTGCTTTTCTACTATTTTTCTTTGTTTCTCTATTTTTTCAGTTTGTTCTTTTGACATTTTCAAATTCAACTTTTTGATATAATATAAAGGGTATTTTAGTTGATGTTTAATGCCTAATGCAATAAGTGCATCTGGTGAAAGATTGGCATTCATATGTGTGTGTAAATCTGTTCTAAATTTTGCCTTTTTTAAAATATAAGATTTTACGATTGTTTTTTCAATTGGTAATTTATAATCTTTTGTTTGTGACATTAATGTTTTATTTATTCCCGGAATTTTTGCTTTAATTTCTATTTTTCCATTTTGATAAATATTAGCAATTTTAATACCACCTAGTCTAAATATGTACACTTCTTCATTATCTCCATTAATACTAGCTGGTAAAATTCCTTTTATTATTTTTTTATCATTTTCATCTTTTTGTGTTTCTACTTGACATAGTTTTGCAAGATTTGTGATTAAGTTTCCTGTACCATGATTTGGAGTTTCTAAGATATAAATCATTTCATCTGGATTTTCTTGATATAAATTTACAACAATGTCTTTTTCTTTATCTAAATAAAATTGATTTATCTTTTTCATTTTCTTTTTTATCTCCTCTCATTTTTCTTTTCTCTTGGTCACAGTGTTATCTATTATTTTACCATAATTTAGTATTAAAATCAATACTTATGTCAACTTTTTTGATGGATATTACTCGTTAATGTTTTTTTCTACTACTACTCAAAAGTATTGATATATTAATATTTTTCAGGCAAGACTCTGATTGTTATACCCCAGCTATGTTTTGCCAAATAATATTAATATATCCATACTTTTAGCATTCATTTTTCAATCATTGACTAGTAACTAATAGATAATTCCTCCCATTTGCTGATATTTTTCAAAGGTCTTGATACATTCTTCTCTATCTATTTGTATTTTTTCTAACATATCTTTATTTTTTCCTTTGATATATTCATATATTTTATCATCTCTAAATCCAATTTCTCCTGCATCTTCTTTGGTACAACCATAATAAATGGTTTTGATATTTGCCCAAATAATAGCAGATAAACACATTGGACAAGGTTCACATGAAGTATACAAAATACAACCTGATAAATCTTGTGTATCTAATTTTTTACAAGCCTCTCTAATTGCTACTATTTCTGCATGTGCAGTTGGGTCTTTTTCTTTTAATACTTGATTATTTCCATTTCCAATAATATTTCCATTTTTATCTATGATAATTGCTCCAAAAGGTCCTCCTTCTTTTTGTTCTATTCCTCTTTCTGCATTTTGTTTTGCTTTTTCCATCCATGGATTCATATTCCTTCCTCCTTTTCTTTTTATTCTATCCTATTTTTCTAAAAAAATAAACTTCTATTTTATTCTTTTTTACATATATTATTACTAAATCTCTTTATCACAAAATGTTATATATTCATATTTTGCAAACAAGACCCAGATTGTTACACCCCAAGATTGTTTTGTTAAAAAATATGAATATATAACAACTTTTCAAGTTAACTATATTATCAAACGGGGTGTTTAAATTGCTTATTAAAACGATTAGAATACGAAAAATCATTCCTTTTTGTCTGTTATTTATTTTTTTAACAATTGGTATTGCTTGTTTTTCTTCTTTTGCTAATTCAGATGAAGAAACCTCCTCTTCTGATGATGAACAGAAAAATTTTATTCGATGGGTAGATTTTAATGTTATTGCAGAAGCTCTCAATTTAACAGCAAAATTAGATATTTCTTCTCATCAAAAAAATCTAAATCTTATGTCTGAAAAAGGAGAAAATGTTGAGAATGATAACGAAACTAATATAGAATATAATTGGATTGAATTATTGGCTTATCTTGCTTGCATGAATGGTGGTAATTTTAAAAATTTCACCTCTAAAGATTTAGATGTTTTAGTCACGAAGTTGCAAAATGGTGAGACGATGGAAGATTTAACAAAAAATATGAAGTTTTATGATTATTATTTAGAAAGTTATTCTGCTGTTTTGGGTGGTTTTATTGGATATTATAAAATAGAAAAATTACAAGAAGATGGTAGTAAAGAATTTGTAGATTGTTATGGATTAAAAGCGTTTTTGCCTATTGCTAAAAATTATTCTTTTAGTCATTATGATGATTTTGGAAATAGTCGTTCTTATGGATTTAAAAGAACTCATTTGGGTAATGATTTAATGGGTAGCATTGGTACTCCTATTATTGCTGTTGAGTCTGGTATTGTAGAACATTTGGGCTGGAATCAGTATGGGGGTTGGAGAGTTGGTGTTCGTAGTTTCGATACGAAAAGATATTATTATTATGCTCATTTACGAAAAAATCATCCTTATGCAGAAGGTTTAGAAGAAGGTTCTACTGTGAAAGCTGGTGATGTTATTGGCTATCTTGGTATGACTGGTTATAGTATTAAAGAGAATGTCAATAATATTAATGTTCCTCATTTACATTTTGGAATGCAATTAATTTTTGATGAATCTCAGGTGGATAGCCCTAATGAGATTTGGATTGATGTTTATCAAATTATTGAATTTTTAAAGCAAAATCGTTCTGAGGTTTATCGTTCTAATGAAGAAACCAAAGATTATGCTAGAAAATTTGATATCATGGAAAGTGATATTACGGAATAAGATTTTATAAAAGCCACCTTTTGTTTTTGGTGGCTTATTTTCTTCCTAATATGATACTAACTTGTTTTTTTATCTTTCCTCTTGTAATTTGTAAAACTACCGTATCATTTGGTTTTTTGGTATAGATATATTGTCTTAAATCATTCATGGTATTTAGTGTATTCCCATCTATTTGCGTGATAATATCTCCTTCTTTTAAGTCTGTCTCCCATGCTGGTCCATTTTTAGTAATTTGTGCTACATAAATTCCGTTTTCAAAATTTGCTATCTTATTTTGACTTAAATAAGGAATCACCTCTTTGTCATAGGCATAAATTCCAATTGTTGCTTCTTGAAAATCTTGTGTTTGTTTAAAACTTTCAATAATTGGTTTTACGATATTAATGGGTATGGCAAATCCAATTCCTTCTGCTGATGTTATTTTTACGGTATTTATCCCGACGACATCTCCATTTGGATAAATAAGTGGTCCCCCACTGTTTCCGGGGATTTATGGTAGCATCTGTTTGAATTAAATCTGTCATATAAGAAGATTTGTTTTCTTCTTCTATTTTGATGGTTCTATTTTTGGCACTAATAATTCCAGAAGTTACGGTTCTTCTAAATTCATATCCAATCGGATTTCCGATAGCATATACATTTTCTCCCACTCTAATATTTCCAGAATCTCCTAAGGATAAATATTTCAAATTTTTTGCATCTATTTTGGTAATGGATAAATCTAAATCTGTATCACTCCATACAACTGTACCATCATAGGTATTTCCGCTTTCTAATGTAATATAGCATTTACTATATTTACTTCCTGTTACATGTTCATTACTTAAAATATAACCATCATCTGTCACAAGAAATCCAGTTCCTAATCCTAGTTCCGCTTCTGTGCTATTAGATAAAATAGAATTTCCTGTGTTTTTTAGTTTGGATATTCCGACTACTGCTTCATTGATTTCTTCTAAAACATCTGCCACTTTTTGTCCTTCTTCTTGCATATTTTCCACAGTTTGTTCTTGCATTGTGGATTTTGTTTTGGTTGCTGTATAAGAATTGTCCTGTATTTCTATTTTTTGATATGTAATATATAGATAAAATCCAAAAATCCATAGTAATATTAATAACATACTTATTGTTATTACTTTTTTTCGATTACTCCATTTTCTTTTTTTCATCCAAAATACACCTCAAAATTAGTATACTCTGAATTGTGTTTTTTAAACAAAAAACAATGTAATTATTTTTTAAAATTACATTGTTTTTTCAAAAAATCAAAAATAATTTATAGTGGAACTATTCTTTTATTTCTTCTATTTCATATTCATCTAGGTTTGGCATTTTGACATCATCATCTTTTACTGTTCCAAAACTATACTCTATTAATTCTCTAGTACTTCCACTATTAATCTCTTTTATTTTTAGATAATTTTCTTTATTAATAAACACCTGAAAATCTTCATCTATATATATTTTGTAACAATCTTGACCATTTATATTTTCACTAGTAATTTGACTTTTTAATGCCATTTGAAGTGCCTGCCCGAAATTATCTGTATATAAAGTAGCTCCTTCTATTATTGGTAAAAATGCTCCTGCATTTTGATTTTCAAATTTTTGTGCTATTTTTTTACTATTAAAAATCATCCAGGTTTCATTGCTTGTAGCATATATCGTTCTTATATCATTTTCACTTGTATATTTAGTAATTCCTATATTATCTTTTCGCCACATTTCTTGTATATCTTTATCTGTTTGAAATTTTGCATAAAAATTAGTCTGTTTTTGATATTCATCTAATTTTTTTGCATATTCATTAATAATAATTGCTTTTCTAAATAAGTTTATTAAAAATATGATTACAATAATAAGTATTATTATAAAAATCATTTTTAGAATTTTCTTTTTCATTTCTAATTCCCCCTTTTCTTCTGTAATGTCTTTGTTGATGACTTTATTATACATCATATATGATAATTTGTCAATTTTTTCCAAACTGTTGTTTCTGTTTTATGAACTTCTAATATTATTAACTATTTGAAACAAAAAGAAACAACTTACAAAACTTTTTTAGTCTGTAAGTTGTATCCTGTATTAAAGTAATTAAAGTTGGTTCGATTTTAATCTTTGCAAGATTTTAACTCCTCGTACCTCTTTACTTTTTGTGTAGTTGTTTTTGCTAAAGGCTTGTTGGTAATACTTATTTTTTTAATATGTTTAAATATTGGTAATTCTTTATTAATCTCTTTTATTTCCTTCCAAATAATTTCTTCATATTCTTTTTCCGTTTTTTCTCCTAGGTTCTCTTTTATTAATTGTTCATCATATACAATTTTAGCACAAAGCATGGTATCTGTATTACTTTGTTCTCTTTGATATACTAAACTCTCTACTATGTATGGTATTTTATTAATTAAAAACTCTATTTCTTGTGGATATACATTTTTTCCATTTTTCAAAACAATAATGTCTTTTTTTCTTCCTGTCACATATAAAAATTCATCTTTATCTAAATATCCATAATCACCTGTATAAAACCATCCGTCTTTTAGAGATTTTTTAGTTTCTTCTTCATTGTTGTAATATCCTAGCATGACACTTGGACCTTTTACCACAATTTCTCCAATCCCCTCTTCATTTGGATTTTCTATTTTTACTTGTAAATTTATTAATGGTACCCCTACAGAACCAGGTCTTTTTTCTTTATCTGTTTCACAAGCGATAACTGGAGATGTTTCTGTTAATCCATAGCCTTGTATTAAATCAATTCCTAAATTGTTATATCCGATGATGGTTTCTTTATTCATAGGAGCTGCTCCATATAATACTACTCTTAAATTTCCACCAAAGTTATCTAAAACTTGTTTGAAAAATACTTTTCTTAAATCTATTTTACATTTTAATAGGCAATTTGAAATTTTAGACATAGTATGAATTAATTTCGTTTTTCCTTTTTCTTCAATTGCTTTTTGTATTTTTTTATACATGGTTTCTAATACTACTGGCACTGCTACAAAAACAGATATCTGATATTCTTGTAAATTCTTTTGGATATATTTTAATCCATCGCAAAAGGCAATTGTTGTTCCCCAATATAATCCATATAAAAAGGTAATTGTACATTCAAAAGTATGATGGATTGGTAAGAAAGAAAGTAAAGTGTCTGTTTGATATAGTTTTACCCAAGTTGCAATTGCAGATATATTAGCACATATATTTTCTTGTGATAACATAACAGCTTTTGGTAGATTGGTTGTTCCAGAAGTAAATAACATAATAGACATTTTTTGATTATCTATTTTCATATTTTCATATTGGTTGTTTCCATCTTCTAAAAGTTGATAACCTTTTTTTAATATATCGCTATAGTTCTCTATTTCACTATTTTTTTCATCATCCATACAAATTAATATTTTTACATTATTTGTATTATCTTGTTTTAATTCTAACATTATTTCTTCATACTTTTTGTCGAATACTACTGCTTCTGCCCCACTTTTTTCTATGAGAGATTTCATTTCTCCTTCTGGTAGAGCTCTATCTAATGGAACTATTATCATATTTCCTGTTGTTGCAGCTAAATAGGTTGTACACCATTCATAGCGATTATTTCCTACAACAACTACTCTTTTATTCTCTAACCCCAGGCTTAGAAGTCCTATGCTTAGTGCTTTGATATCTTTTGTAAATTGTTGATATGTTTTTTCTATATACTCTGGCTCTTTGGCAGTTGGGTCTTTTTTATATTTAAAAGCTATATTATTTGCATATTCTTTTTCTATTTTTTCTAGTAGTTCCCTAAAACTTTTTATTTCTTGTACTTGATGGACTTTTCTGGATTCTCTTCCTTTCATATATTTTTACTTCCTTTCCTCATTTTTCTTTATTTTATCGTAAAAAAACTGGAAAATCAATAGTCAAAATATTGCATTTTTCGATAAAAAAATATATAATACTTTTGTGTTATGTTACAAGACACTAAGGTACTGAAAAAATTAAATGTAACAGGTGAAAATAATGAATAAAAAGGATGTTTATGAATTAACTAGTTCTCAAAAAAATATTTGGGACACAGAATTATTTTTTAATCATACTAATATGAATAATGTTGGTGGTTATGTTTTTGTGGAAGAAAAAGTTGACCTTTCCTTATTGGAAAAAGCAATTCAGCTTTTTGTTCAAAAAAATGATGCTTTAAGAACGAAATTAACGTTGATAGATGGAGAACCATTTCAATATGTAGAACCATATTCTCCATTTACGCTTAAAACGGTTCACTTAAAAAATATGGATGAAGTAGAAGATTTTAATTATTCTATTACACAAAAACCTTTTACGATTTTAGATTCTTCTTTATTCCGTTTTGTTTTATTTGATTTGCCAAATGGATTTGGCGGTTTTAATGTGACTTTGCATCACTTTATTTCAGATGCTTGGACGATGAGTATTCTAGTAACTGGAATTATTAATTTCTATGACTCACTTGTCCATAGCCATATCATCGATGATTCTAATTTCCCCTCTTATATAGATTATATTATTTCTCAAAGAGATTATAAAAATAGTACACGTTTTGAAAAAGATGCTTCTTTTTGGGCTTCTTTATTTAATGAGCAACCAGAGCTTTCTTTTATTTCTCCTAAAAATAAAAAACAAGAAATTAATACTTTGGCAAAAAGGAAAGCGTTTTCTTTAGATAGTGATTTGTACTATAAAATAAATGATTTTTGTAAAGCTAACAATTGTTCTATTTATACCTTTTTTATGGCAATTTATTCTTTATATCTTGCTAAAATAAATAATGTCAATTCTTCTATTATAGGTACACCGGTATTAAATAGAACTGGATATAAAGAAAAAAATACGGCTGGTATGTTTATTAGTACTATTCCTTTTAAATTAACGATTGATAAAGATATTTCTTTTTCTGCTTTTGTAAAAAATGTGGCAACTACCCAATTGTCTATTTTCAAGCATCAAAAGTATCCTTATGATGAGCTTTTACAAAATATTAAGAAAAAATATCAATTAACTGAAAATTTATATGATTTGGTATTATCTTATCAAAATGCGAAAAATAATAAACAAGATTCTTCTATTTCCTATCATACAAAATGGTTGGAAAATAATCATATTTTAGACCCTTTAGAAGTACATTTTTATGATATGGATGATACTGGAATTTTAAATATTTTTTATGATTTTCAAGTCGCTAAATTTACAGAACAAGACGTTGAATCTATCCATTCTCATATTTTAAGGATGGTCGATAGTGTACTTTCTATGCCTGAAATTTTGTTAAAAGATATTCCTATCTTGTCTAAAGAACAAGAGGAACTTATTTTGAATACTTTTAATGATACGCAAATGCCTTATGATAAAAATCATACTATTTTACAAATATTTGCAGAAAATGTTAAAAAACATTTATCTGATACAGCATTAGTTTTTGAAGAAGTTTGTTATACTTATCGAGATTTAGATAAAAAATCTAACCAACTAGCAAACTTTCTGTCTTCTTTAAAATTACCTAAAAACAGTGTCATTGGAATTATGTTAGAACGTTCTGATTTCACTATTATTAGTATGCTTGGTATTTTAAAAGCAAATTTAGCTTATATGTTAATAGAAAAAGATTTACCTAGTGATAGGATTATTTTCATGTTGTCTAATGCTAATTCTCCTTGTCTTATTACCTCTCATCATGTGGCTAATATCGATTTTGCAAATAAAGTTTATATTGATGATGTAGATTTTGAATCATTAGATGCCACGGCTTTGCCTATCCTTGATAAAAGTGATGACCCACTTTCTGTTGTTTATACTTCTGGTTCTACTGGTTTGCCTAAAGGAGTTTTGGTAAAAAGATATAGTGTTGTTAATCTTGTTCATGGGTATGCACATTCTATGCATACAGATAGATTTCATAATTTCTTGAGTATTTGTTCTGTTGCTTTTGATATGTTTGCTGCAGAAGTATGGATTGCTTTATTGTCTGGAAAAAAACTAGTTTTAGCAAATGAACAAGAATCGAAAGAACCTATTCCTATGAGCAATTTAATAACCAGAGAAAATTGCGAATTTATGCTAATTACTTCTTCTAAAATGGATTTGTTGTTGGCAAATGAAAAGACTCGTTCTTGCTTAAATTTAGTGAAATCTGTTCAATTAGGGGGAGAAGTTTTAAGCCCTAAATTTTATGATAATTTAAAACAATATACAAATGCAGAAATTTATAATGGCTATGGTCCTAGTGAAACAACATCTTGTTGTTCTTGTAAACATGTTCTATCTTCTGAAGACATTAATATTGGAAAACCGCTTCCTAATGTACAAATTTATATTTGTAATAACGATTTAAATTTATGTCCTATTGGAGTTACTGGTGAAATTTGCATTGCGGGTGATGGTGTTTCTTATGGCTATATTAACAATGAAGAAACCACCCATAAAAATTTTGTTAAAAATCCATATGGAAATGGTCTTTTATATAAAAGTGGTGATTTAGGAAAATGGACTGAAAATGGTGATATTGAATATGTGGGTAGAAACGACTTTCAAATAAAAATTAGAGGACTTCGTGTTGAATTAGAAGAAATTAATAAAATGATAAAATCTTTACCTAATATTCAAAATAGTGTGACAGTTGTTAAAAAAGTAAATCATATTGATTCTATTTGTGCTTATGTAGTAGCTACAGATAAATCTATGGAAGATGTATCTTCTTTGAAAGAGAAGCTTGCCAAATCACTTCCTCATTACATGATACCTTCTCATTTTGTGTTTATGGATTCTCTTCCTTTAACAACCAATGGAAAAATTGATACACGTAGTTTACCAGAAATTAAGTTAGAAGAAAAATATGTAGCACCAAAAACTAAGACAGAAAAATATTTGGCTACTATTTTTGAAAAATTTTTAAATATTAATAAAGTTAGTGTTTATAGTGATTTTTTTGCATTAGGTGGAGATTCTTTGATTGCTATTAAATTATTAACACAAATTAATTATGATTTGAAAATGGATTTGAAAGTACAAGATATTTTTTCTCATCCTAATATCTATACTCTTTCTGCTTATATAGATGAAAAAGAACCAATGGAAGAATCTACTTTTAAAATGAAAAAAATAGAAAAATCGGATTCTTATCCTGCAACTTCTGCACAAAAAAGAGTTTTTTATACCATGCAAATGAATCCTGATACAGTTGCTTATAATACGCCTGGCGGTATTATTTTTGATACGATTCCAGATTTATCGGCTTTAGAAAAATCGCTTTGTACATTAATCCAAAGACATGAATCTTTACGTACTTATTTTGTCTTAGAACAGGATGAAGTAGTACAAAAAATAAAAGATGATATTGATTTTTCTTTAGATATCATTTCTGATAAGTATGCTAATTTAGATAATTTATTTAAAGAATTTTTGCATCCTTTTGACTTATCAGTTGCTCCTTTATTTAGGACAAAGTTTGTAAAGTTTGATAACGGAAAAGGCATTTTGTTTATCGATTTTCATCATATTGTTTGTGATGGTTCTTCTATTTCTATTTTTGTAGATGAGCTTTGCAAATTATATGCTGGTCAAACTTTAGAACCAATTCATTTTACTTATAAAGATTATGCTATTGCAGAAAAGAACTATCAAAATAGTGAAACTTTTAAGGATGATGAAAGTTTCTGGTTATCTCAACTAGAAGGTGATATTCCTGTTTTGGATATGCCAACTAGTTATGCAAGACCTAATACTTATTCTTTTGAAGGTAGTAAAATTTCTAGTGAATTTTCTGATTTTGATAAATTATTAGAATTGTGTAAAAAATTAAATACAACACCTTATATGTTTTTATTATGTATTTATGAGATTCTTTTATATAAATATACTAACCAAACAGATATCATCATAGGAACTCCTATTGTTGGAAGAAATATACCTGAAATTTCTAATATTATTGGTATGTTTGTTAACACTTTGGTTTTAAGGAATGAAATAAATTCTGAACAAAGTTTTTCCCAATTATTATTAGCTGTTTCTACCAATTGTTTAAATTGTTTTGACCACTCTTCTTATCCTTTTGACCAATTAGTGGAAAAGTTAAATATCCCTAGGGATGCTAGTAGAAATCCTATTTTTGATACTATGTTTGTTTACCAAAATGAAGGAAATCCAAATATTTCTATAGATAATATAAAAACCTCTTATTATGTACCAGATAATAAGACTTCTAAATTTGACTTTTTATTAGAAATTACACCTTTGGATTCTTCTTTGAAATTTAATTTAGAATATCGTACTAAATTGTTTAGTAAAAAATTCATGGAAGATTTTTTAGCACATTATATCCATATTTTAAATGTTGTCATTTCTAATATAGATATTAAAATTAAAGATATTTTTATGCTTTCTGATGAAGAATTGTCACATATATTACGAGCTTATGATAAACGCGTTTTATCTTATCCTAGCGATTTATCTATTATTGAGCTTTTTGAAGAACAAGTGACTAAAAATCCAAATTCTACTGCTATTATAGATGGTGAACAAAAATTGACTTATCGAGAGTTAAAAAAAGAAGTGGATTTGTTTTCTAGTTATTTATATCGCAGAGGTGTTAAAAAAGGTGAAATTATTGGTACTTTACTAGATAGGTCTTCTCATTTAATTATTGCTATGTTATCTATTATGAAATGTGGTTGTGTTTATTTACCAATATCCACTGATTTTCCTCAAGATAGAATAGAATATATTATACAAAATAGTAAATTAAATATTTTAATAACAGAATCTTTTTACCATGGTTCTTACTTTAACAAAGAGGCTATTTGTATGGATAAAATAAATCCATCCAAAATAGAGAATATTCCAGTTTCTTATTCGCCTGATGATATTATCTATAGCATCTATACCTCTGGTTCTACAGGAAAACCAAAGGGAGTCTTAATAACAAATAGAAATTTAAATAATTTTATTCACTCTTTTAATAAACTTTATGATTATTCCGTTTCCACAAAGGATATTTGTTTAGCGACTACTAGTATTTGTTTTGATGTGAGTATTTGGGAATTTTTCTTCACTTTGTTAAATGGTGCTACTCTTTGTCTATATAGGAAAAATACAATTAAAGATATTTTTGATTTTTGCGATACTTTGATAGATAGAAAAATAACGATGGCATACTTACCTCCTAATATTTTGAACGAAGTTTATGCTATTCTTTCTCAAAGTACTAAAAAAGTACATTTACAAAAATTATTAGTTGGTGTAGAACCAATTAAAACATCCACCATTTCAAAATACTTTGAGCTAAATCCTGATATGAAAATTGTAAATGGTTATGGACCAACAGAAACTACTATATGTTGTACTGCTTTTGTGGTGACACCTTCTATTTGTCAAAAATATCCTATTATTCCAATAGGAAAACCTTTATATAATTTGAAAGCTTATATTTTAGATAAGGATCTATGTCCTGTACCTGTAGGGGTTCCTGGGGAATTATATATTGCTGGTGATAATGTCTCTAATGGATATGTTCACAATAAAAAATTAACAGAAGAAAAATTTACGATTTCTCCATTTGATCCTTCTCAAAGGATGTATTCTACAGGTGATGTCGTAAAAATGCTTCCAGATAATAATATTTCTTTTATTGGTAGAAATGATGGACAGGTAAAGATAAAAGGGCATCGTATTGAATTGAGCGAAATCTCTAATACTATCTTGAGCTATCCTTCTGTTACAAAATGTTGGACAATTGTAAAAGAAAAAAATAATAATAAAATAATCGTTTCTTTCTTTACTGCTGATAAGAAAGTAATTCTAAATGATTTACGTAGTTTTTTAACTTTAAAATTACCTTTCTATTCTGTTCCAAATCATTTTGTGCAATTAGACAAATTTGTTTTAACTACCAATGGAAAGATTGACAAAAAATATTTAGATGGTATAAAATTACAAGATACTAATCATTATGAGGCTCCTCACAATGATTTTCAAGAAAAGCTTGTCAAACTTTGGAAAGAATTTTTAAATGTGGACAAAATTGGAATTAATGATAATTTCTTTGATTTAGGCGGAGATTCTTTGATTGCTATTCGTATGCAAATAGAGGCTTTTCGATTAGGGTTAAACATTTCTTATGCAGATATTTTTTCTCATCCTACGATTAAGCAACTTTCTGAAAAAATAGCAGTACATTCTTCTCCTTTGGATATCGGAGATTATGATTATTCAAAAATTAATGCTTTATTAGAAAAAAACCAATCTCCTGTAACAAAAAAAGTAAAAAAAGTAAAATTAAAAAATATTCTTTTAACAGGTGTTACTGGTTTTGTTGGAATTCATATATTAGATAAGCTATTATCAGATACAAAAGCAACTATATATTGTTTAGTCCGTAATAAAAATCATGTTTCTTATACAGATAGATTGTATAAAACCTTACAATTCTATTTTGGACACAAATATGATAAACTTGTTGGTACACGTATCCAAATTATAAAGGGTAATGTGACAGAAAAACACCTTGGTTTGTCAGATGAATCTTATTCTTTTTTAGGAAATAAAATTTCTTGCATTATTAATAGTGCTGCTATTGTAAAACATTACGGTAAATCTTCTGTTTTTGATGAAGTTAACATCAAAGGTGTCGAGAATATGATTGCTTTTTGTAAAGATTTTAACATTAAATTATATCATTTATCTACTTTAAGTGTTTCTGGTAATGTGTTTGCTGAAGGTAGTTTTGATGGAGCATCTATCAAGGAAAAATCTACTTTTAAGGAAAAAGATTTGTATATTCATCAAGATATTTCTAACATTTATGTTTATACAAAATTTATGGCAGAAAGGACCATTTTAGAAAGTATTGCAAAAAATGAATTACAAGGTTGTATTATCCGATTAGGAAATATTACCAATCGTTATTCTGATGGTAAATTTCAAATAAACATTTCAGAAAATGCATTCTTAAATAGGATTTTGACTTTTATTAAACTGGGATGTATTCCTGATTATTTATTAGAGGGGTATGGTGAGTTTACTCCTGTTGATTATGTGGCATCTGCTATTACAAAACTGGTTCAATGTAAGACAGATTATACCGTTTTTCATATTTATAATAACAAACATCTACCAATGGATAAATTGATTGCATTACTAAATAAATATGGTTTAAAAATGGATATTCTTCCAGAAAAAGAATTTTTAGAAGTTGTTGATAAAGCTTTAAATTCTGATAAAAATATTTTATCTGGTATTATTAATGATTTTGATACCAATAAAAAATTAATATATGATTCTAATATTATATTAAATAATGATTTTACAAATGAATTTTTAGCTAAGTTATCTTTTAAGTGGTGTAAAATTGGAAAAGGTTATTTATTTAAATATCTTAACTATTTAAAAGATCTTGGTTATTTAGGGGGTAATTAAATGAATTTAACAGGAACTGCAGCATTAGTGGCATTAATCATTTCTACTTTGTTATTAATTATTTTATTAGTTGTTAATTTAAAAGTAAAAAAGAAAAAGCAAGTAAATTGGTGCTTTATTGCTATTATTACATGTTTATTAATTTGTTGTGTAGGGCAAACACTTTCTATTATTTGCCCTCCTACACTTCACATAGAGCCTATTTATTTTGATTATATTGTATATATTGGTACTTGCTTTATGCCTCTTGCCTTTTTCTTTTTTGGTTTAACTTTTGCACAAACCAAGATTAAATTTAAAAAGAAATATCTATTATTATTTATAGTACCTATTATATCTTTACTAGTTTTATGGACAAATGATTTTCATCATCTATTTTATGTGAAATATGGTATTTTAAATGTAGATACTGTTTTTGGTGCTTATTTTCCAATTCATTCTTTGTACACTTATATTCTTATTCTTATTAGTGTATATTATTTAATCCATTTTTCTATTAAGAATTCTGGATTCTTTTCTAAACAATCTTTACTTTTGATTATTGGTACTTTAATCCCTTTAGTGGTTAATATTATTGGTTTGTTTGGCATCGAAATGAGTATTTATATTACACCAATTTCCTTTACTTTTACAGTATTGTTCTACTCTTTAGCTATTTTAAAATTTAATTTTTTAAATGTTTCTCCTATTGCTATTCAAACTGTAGTAGATAGAATGTCTGATGGATATCTAGTTTTAGATGTCAATAATACTATTATTGATTTTAATAAAACATTATCACATTGGACAAATTTATCCCCTACTAAATTAAGAGGAACAGATATATTTTCTTTACTCGAAACTGAGAAATTTTTTAATATTGATACTAATTTATTACAAAAAAATATAGAACATGCAAAATCTACAGATAAAACTTCTTCTTTTGATTTATCTTTGCCAAAAAAAGATAAGTATTTTAATGTTGAAATATCTAGTATCAATTCAAAAGGTTCTTTTTTGGGTATTCTTATTTTATTTAAAGATATTACCCAACATATACACGATTTAAAAACAATTAGTGATAATCAAGAAACTTTAATGGAAAAAGAACGTTTAGCATCCCTTGGACAATTAATTGGTGGTATCGCACATAATTTAAAAACACCAATCATGTCTATTTCTGGAGCAGCAGAAGGTCTTACAGATTTAATTACTGAATATGACTCTTCTATTGATGACCCAGATGTAACGAGTCAAGACCATCATGATATTGCTAAAGATATGTCTACTTGGGTAAGTAAAATAAAAACGCATACCGAATATATGTCAGATGTTATTACAGCTGTAAAAGGTCAAGCTGTTACTTTGTCTAATGAAAACGATGTTAATTTTACTGTTAATGAATTACTAAAAAGAGTTAATATTTTAATGAAACATGAGCTTAAAAATGCTATTATTTATTTAAATGTAAAAATGCTTACTGATGAAAATATTATTATTGATGGTGATGTTAATAATTTAGTGCAGGTTATTAATAATATGATTTCTAATTCTATTCAAGCTTACCAAGGTAAACCTGAACAAAATATTGATTTGATTGTTGAAAAAGTGGATACTAATTTAGTTATTTCTATTAAAGATTATGCTTCTGGTATTCCTAAAAAAGTAAAAGATAAATTGTTTAAGGAAATGGTTACTACAAAAGGGAAAAATGGAACCGGTCTTGGTTTATATATGTCTTATTCTACTATTAAAGCTCATTTTAATGGAGATATTACAGTAGAGTCTGAAGAAGGCAAAGGAACTACTTTTCGTATTATTTTACCAATATAGTTGACAATGGGGACATTCCTTTTTTGGTCGGTTTTTCATTATTCTTTATTTAAAAAGTTGATATATTAATATTTGTAGACAAAGACCCGGATTGTTACGCCCCAGCTATGTTTTTGTCAAAAATATTAATATATCAACTTTTTATTAAGATAAAACTATTAGAATCGACCAAAAAGGAATGTCCCTATTATCAACTTTTTTCAAAAAACTCTTGCTTTTTACATAATTTATTAATATAATGAAACCAATAAATTATAAATAGAGGTTGTTAAAATGAGAAAAGGATTACAAAATGTACAAAATATTGAAAATAAGAATTACAAAATAATTGCCGTTGATGATGAAGAAGGAATTATTGATTCTCTATCCATCTTTTTAAAAAGGTCTGGATATGATTTTACGGGTGTTACAAATCCGCAGGAAGCTATTGAAAAAGTAAGAAATGAACACTATGATTTGATGATTCTTGATTTTATCATGACTCCTTTTCATGGTGATCAAGTTGTGGAAGAAATCCGAAAATTTAATAAAGAATTATATATTTTGTTACTAACTGGGCATAAAGATTTAGCACCACCTCTAGAAACTATTAAACGTTTAGATATTCAAGGATATTGTGAAAAAAGTGATAAATTTGACCAACTTTTATTGTTGATAGAATCTGGTATTAAATCTATTGCTCAAATGAATGAAATTAAAAAAATCAATGATGAATTAAAAAGTACTTATGATATGCTTGAAAAAGCTTACTTGGAAAGTATCGAAACTTTACGTTATACAGTAGAAGCAAAAGATACCTATACGAGAGGTCATTCAGATAGAGTTTCTGCATTATCTGTTTTAATAGGTAAAACCGTTGGTTTATCAGAGGAAGATATTAAAACTTTACAAATAGGTGGTTTATTCCATGATATTGGTAAGATTGGAGTACCTGATACCATTTTACAAAAAGAGTCTAAGTTGACAGATGACGAATATTCTGAAATTAAAAATCATCCTTCTATTGGTGCTCATATTTTATCTACTGCTTCTATTTTTAAAGATATTATTCCTATTGTAAAACATCATCATGAAAGATATGATGGACATGGTTATCCTAGTCAATTAGCAGGAAATGATATTCCTTATTTAGCTAGAATTACTGCTATTGCAGATACTTTTGATGCCATGACTTCTAAAAGAAGTTATCGTGATGCTTTACCTTTGGAAAAGGTTATTTCAGAATTTGAAAGATGTAAAGGAACTCAATTCGACCCTGAGCTAACAGATGTTTTTTTAGATATCTTGCATAACCGTTATGATGAAATTAAAGCTATTCAAGAAAAATATGCTTCATAATTTAAGAGGGTACCCTAAAATAGGAACCCTCTATTTTCTTCCTCAACAGTATTTAAACATTGTTCTATTTCTTCCCATGATTTTACTATCCAGATATCTTTTTTATTTTCTTTTTTCTTATTATTAAATAATACTCTTGTTTTTACTTTTTTATCAATCAAATGTCTGATATCATCATCACACAAAAAAGAAATTCCTCTTTTTAAACATATTTCTTGTTTTGGTTCATAAGAAGATGAGATAACCTGTTTTATTTTATTCTTGATATGGTATTTTTCTAGCCAATTATTTACTGGAATTATCATTGATTCTGTTCTTGCTGTGATGATATATATTTCGAATTTTTGTGCTAACTTTTGAATTGTTTCTATTGCCCCTTGTACTGGCATTGTTTCTTCCAAAATTTCTGGTCTAAAAATATAACTTCCCATATTTTTATATATTCTATCTATTTTTTCTTTTTTTAATATTTGGCTTAATTCTTGATAAAAACTTGTTTTATCACAATTTATTAAATGAAATCCGTGTTTTTGCATCCATTGCATTTTTTTCTGATTCGTATCTGCTATCACGCCATCAAAATCAAAAGCAATTTTTTTATCTTCCGTCATCTCCCCTATTTCCTCTCATTCTTTCGAAAAAGTCTTTTACTTCTCTTGGAATCATAAAGGCATAATGTTCCGGTAATTCTAATGTTCCTTTCTCATTTTCCTTCACATATGCTTGTAAATCATTTAAGTTCCCTTGTCTTGCAAAATCCAATTTTAGAAATTCTTTTAATGGTATTTCTAATAAAGCTGGTAAATCATTTGGTTTGATGTTTTTCTTTTTTGAAATTTCTAGAAGATAAAAATCAGCTTTCATACTCAGTTCAGATTGTCTTTCATAAGGATTTAATTCTCCCATTCTAATTCTTTTTGTAAAAATAGGTCTTTTACTTACTCTGATATCTTTTTCTTCTATTCCTTCTACTTCTTCTAGAACTTCTCTTACTAGTGCTCTTTTAGAATTATTTTCATCTTTTTCTTCTATTTCTCCACCTAGTGTTTTGATAATAGTTGCTTTTTCTCCATTTCCTAATTCATACCATCTCTTTGGTTTTTGCATTCCAAGTACTACATTTCCATTATGAATTACTACTCCCTCTGCTCCATTAATTGGTTCGCTACTATTGCCTATCATCTCCATCAAAGCTTAACTCCCTTCCATCTATTTGTAATGTGGCACAAGTTTTACAATTTATTTTATTTTTTCCCATATCACTTCCACAATGAACACATCCTCCCTGCTCTTTTTGGATAAATTTAAAATTTTTTTGATATATTTTAAAAAGTGCATATTCAAATTTGTTTTTGAATTGAAAAAACTTTTTGCATGCTCCCAAGAATTCTTCATCAGAAATTTCATCACCTATACTTTTTATTGTCTCATATATTCCTGAACCTGTAAAAGCCATAGTTTGAGGTCTTGTAATACAGATAGGTGGTAAATCTTGCTCATAAGCTTTTCTTAATGGATATTTCGTCTTAATTTCTCCTTCTTCTTTCATTCTTTCTTCTATTGGAATATTCAAAATCTCTTTTTTTACTCTTTCATCTTGGAATGGTGCAATATATTGCATTTGCATATTTTGAGCAATAACGTCTGACATGATAACAATTTCTCCTAGTCTGTCTTTTATTGCTTTGTCTAAAGATTTATAGTCTCCTTTCCAGTTTTTAAAAAAAGGAAAACTTCCTAACAAATCATCTGCTCCTTCTCCACTAGATATACTTTTTAATCCTTGTTTTTTTGCATACATAGTTCCTAAAAGTAAAGTTGTTGTTGAGCTAATCCATTCTGGATTGAAAGATTTTAATATTCTGACAGATGTTTCAACCATACTTTTTACTTGTTCTGGTTTAACAAAATATACTTGATGATTTTGTATTCCCAATTCTTTTGCAACCATTTTACTATATTCAATATCAGAACTCTCTTTTCCTTCTACTCCAACTGTTATCCCCATCACATTAGGATTATATTGATGAGCATGATATAGAATTGCTGAACTATCTACACCTCCTGAAAAAAGTACAGAATCTGGTGGATTTTCTTTTATTACTTCATTTATGGAATCTTTTATCTTGTTATACATTATTTTACATCCTTATTTTAAAATTGTTTTATAATCTTTTGTATCATATATTAATTTCAAAAAATCTTGATAACTTAAATTAGGTATTCCTTCATAGTACGTTCTTTTATCATATTTCGATATTTGTTCTTCATTCATGTTATGATTCATTTCATAGAATGGTGTGTAGGCAGTTGGTCTAATGTTTACTTCATATTTATTCAAGAAATCTAATGTATATGCTATGCTTTCTTTTGTTTGATTTGGTACACCAAACATCACAAGTGCTTTATATTCTATATTATATTTTTTTAATAATTTTATTCCTTCTATTATTACTTCATTATCATATCTTTTATGAATGCTTTCTAAATCTTCTTTTTCTACTGATTCTATTCCTATTGCTATTTTGTAACATCCTGATTGTGCCATGCATTTTATTAGCTCTTCATTTTTTAATAAATCTGGTCTTGTGGTACATGACCATTTTATTTTCTTTTTATTCTTTATTAACTCCTGACATAATTCCATCGCTTTTTCTTCATTTAGAGTAAAATCTGGGGCAAAAAATTTGAAATATTCATAATCTAATGAATTGATATAATTTACAATTTCTTTTGGTTCTCTTCTTCTTTCTTTTTTTCCATAATATAATACAGCATTACAATAAGGGCAATTATATGGACATCCTCTTGCTATTGTTATTACTACTTGTTGCTTTTTTTCCATTGCAAAATATTTTTGAATTGGAACTTTGTTTATATTGGTATATCCCCATTCATTCGGTGGCAAAAATTCTCCTTTTTTACAATTTACTAATTGTTTATTTTTAATTAAGATAACTCCCCTCATGTCTTGTTCTTCTATCGTTCCTAGGCTATATTTAAAAAAGTCTAACAAAGCTATTTCTTGGTCACACTCTCTTGAAACAATAGCATTAAATTTCGTTTTTTTAAAAAATTTGGGTAAATAAATTGGCATTTCTCCATATGCAATTGTTTTACAATTTGGCAATATTTCTTTTATGTATTCTTGCAATTTTATCGTATTTTGTAAATTTTCTGTATTAATATAGAATGCTATTGCTTGGTATTTGTTTTTAATAATTTTTGCCATGATATCTTGAAATTCAGTCTGTTCTGCTTCAATATCTAATATATCTATTTCTTCTTTTATATTTTTTTCAATATAATCTACTACTTCCCCTAAATGTACAAAATGATAAGGTGCATTAACATGATTAGATTTTGTAGATAATCCACTATCTGCCCATATAAATAATATTTTAGAATTCATGATTTTTCTCCTTCTGTTTTTTTCCGTTTATTATTATAACTCTAAAATATTATTTTTCAATACTTTTTTGTAAATTTTTTCCATAATTTGTTTTTTATTTCCAATTTTAATTTTTCTATACTTTCATAGAAAGTCCTACTTTCTGTCTTTCTTTATCAATTTTAATGACTTTTACTTTCACAATATCTCCTACAGAAACAATATCAGAAGGATTTTTTATGAATTTGTCACTCATTTCCGAAATATGTACTAATCCATCATGTTTTACTCCGATATCTACAAATGCTCCAAAATCGATGACATTTCTAACAGTTCCTGTTAATATCATACCTTCTTTTAAATCTTCTAATTTTAAAACATCACTTCTTAAAATTGGTTTTGGCATATCTTCACGAGGGTCTCTTCCTGGTTTACTTAATTCTGCAATTATATCTGTTAAAGTCATTTCTCCAATTTCTAATTCTTTTGCTGTTTTTTCTATATCTACTGATTTTAATTTGTTTCTTAATGCTTCTAGTTTTTCCTTATTCCTTAAATCTTCTTTTTGAAATCCTAAATTTGCTAATAATTTTTCGGTTGCCTCATAACTTTCTGGGTGAACAGCTGTAATTTCTAATGGATTATCTCCATCTAAGATTCTTAAAAATCCTGCACATTGTTCAAAAGCAACTTTTCCTAGTTTAGGAACTTTTAATAATTGTTTTCTGTTTTTTAATTTTCCATTTTCATCTCTATATTTTACGATATTTTTAGCAATCGTATTATTGATTCCAGATACATAAGATAATAAAGATGGTGTTGCTGTATTGACATCTACTCCTACTTTATTTACACTATCTTCTACTACTCCTGTTAAGCTTTCTGCTAATTTCTTTTGATTCACATCATGTTGATATTGTCCTACTCCTATTGCTTTTGGGTCTATTTTTACAAGTTCTGCTAATGGGTCTTGTAATCTTCTTGCAATAGAAATAGCTCCTCTGATAGAAACATTGATATCTGGGTATTCTTCTGTTGCAAGTTTTGATGCTGAATATACAGAAGCTCCCGCTTCACTTACAATTACATAATGTACTGGTCTAGAAGCTTCTTTTATCATATCTGCTACAAACATTTCAGATTCGCGAGATGCCGTTCCATTTCCAATTGCAATCATATCTATTTTATCTTTTTCAATTAATTTTAAAAGCTCTTTTTTAGCTCCTTCTACATCATTTTGTGGTTCTGTTGGATAAACTGTTGTGTAGTCTAAAACTTTTCCTGTTTCATCAATAACTGCAATTTTACATCCTGTTCTATAAGCTGGGTCAAATCCCATTACTGTTTTTCCTTTAATAGGTGCTCCTAATAGTAATTGCTTTGAATTTTGCCCAAATACCTTGATGGCTTTTTCTTCTGCTTTTTCTGTTAAATCAGAGCGAATTTCTCTATCAATAGATGGCTCTATCAATCTTTTAAAACTATCTAGAATTGTATTTTTTAGCATTTCTGTGAATTGGGTTTCTCCCTTGATAATATCTTTTTCTATATATGTTAAGATTTTTTCTTCTGGTTTTTCTAATTTTACTTTTAAGAAATCCTCTTTTTCTCCTCTATTGATTGCTAAAATTCTATGGCTTGGTATATATTTAATCGCTTCTTGATAGTCATAATACATTTCATAATTTGATTTTTCTTCTGGGTTAGAAGCTTTTGTTTGTATGAGACCTTCTCTATAACATTGTCTTTTTATTTCTTTTCTGTATTTTGCATTATCTGAAATGTCTTCTGCTATAATATCTAATGCTCCTTGAATGGCGTCTTCTGCTGTTGCTACTACTTTATCTTTATTCTTTTTATCTTCTTCAGATAATTGGTCTATGTTAATATATTGTTTTGCAATTTCTGCAATTGGTGTCGTTTCTTTTTGTTCTAGGATAATTTGTGCTAATGGTTCTAATCCTTTTGCTTTTGCTACTGTTGCTCTTGTTTTTTTCTTTTGCTTATATGGTCTATAGATATCTTCTACTTCTGCTAATGTTTTAGCAATAGCAACTGCTTGTAGGATTTCATCTGTTAATTTTCCTTGTTCCTCAATGGAATTTAATACTTCTTGTTTTCTTTGTTCTAAGTTTCTTAAATAATTTAATCTTTCACCTAGAGTTCTAAGTGTTTCATCACTTAGTCCTCCTGTTACTTCTTTACGGTAACGCGCTATAAAAGGAATGGTATTTCCTTCATCTATTAGTTTTATTGTATTTTCTACTTGTGATGTTTTTATATTTAATTCTTCTGCGATAATTTTTATTATTTTTTCCATTTGTTTTTCTTTTCTTCCTTTCCTAGTCTTTTATTTTAATTTTTCTAAGCATTATTCCACTCCTAAATATTCATTATAAGATATTTCTCTATCTATTATTTTTCCATCTTGTTTAATATCTATAATTCTATTGCTAACAGTTTGTGTTAATTCATGGTCATGTGATGTAAATAAAATGTTTCCTGAAAATCTTTTCATTCCTTCGTTCAAAGAAGTGATACTTTCCATATCTAAATGATTGGTTGGTTCATCAAAGATTAAGAAATTTGCTCCTGATAACATCATTTTAGATAATACACATCTTACTTTTTCTCCTCCTGATAATACGGTTACCTCTTTTAAAGCTTCATCTCCTGAAAATAGCATTCTTCCTAGGAAACTTCTTACATAGGTTTCATCAGGGTCTTTCGAATATTTTCTTAGCCATTGGGTTACATTTTCTTCTGTTTGGAATAAATAGTTATTATCCTTAGGGAAATAAGATGTTGTGATGGTTGTTCCCCATATTAGCTCTCCTTCATCTGGTTCTATTTCACCTGCTAGTATTTGAAATAAAATGGTTTTTGCTAATTCATTGTCTGCTAAAAATGCAATTTTATTTCCTTCTTTTACATCAAAAGATATGTTATCTAATAATTTTACTCCCTCTACTGTTTTGCTGATATTTTTTACTTGTAAAATTTCTTTTCCTGGTTCTCTATCTGGTTTAAAATCAATATATGGATATTTTCTATTAGATGGTTTAATCTCCTCTAATTCTATTTTCTCTAATGTTTTCTTTCTAGAAGTTGCTTGTTTTGACTTAGAAGCATTGGCACTAAATCTTGCAATAAATTCTTGTAATTCTTTTATTTTTTCTTCTTTTTTCTTATTTTGTTCTCTTGCTTGTTTTAAAGCTAATTGACTTGATTCATACCAGAAGTCATAATTTCCTGGATATACTTTTATTTTTCCGAAATCTACATCTGCAATATGAGTACATACTTTGTTTAAGAAATATCTATCGTGTGATACTACAATTACTGTATTTTCAAAATCCATTAAGAAATCTTGTAACCAATTGATGCTTTTTAAATCTAAGTCATTGGTAGGTTCGTCTAGTAATAAGATATCTGGATTTCCAAATAAACTTTGTGCTAATAGTATTTTTACTTTGTCTTTGGCTTCTAATTCTTTCATTAATTTGTAGTGATTATCTGGGATAATCCCTAAATCATTTAGTAATATTGCTGCATCTGATTCTGCATTCCATCCATCTAGCTCTGCAAATCTTTCTTCTAATTTTGCTGCTATCATTCCATCTTCTTCTGAAAAATCTGGTTTTGCATAAATTTCTTCTTTTTGTTTCATGATGTCATATAGTTCTTTATTTCCCATGATAACAGTATCTATTACTGTATATTCTTCAAAAGCAAAGTGGTCTTGTTTTAATACAGATATTCTTTCTCCTTTTTCGATACTGACATCTCCTTTGCTTGGTTCAATTTCTCCAGATAATACTTTTAAAAAAGTAGATTTTCCTGCTCCATTGGCACCTATAATTCCGTAGCAATTACCTTTTCCAAATTTTATATTAACATCTTCAAATAATACTCTTTTTCCAAAACGTACGGTTACTCCATTAGCACTTAACATTTTACTTTCTCCTCTCTTTTTTTCGTCTTTGGTATTATATACTATTTTTTACCATTTTTCAAGGCAGAAAAAAATTTCCTCATACTAATTTGTATGAGAAAATTTCATAGAGTTACCCTCATTTTTTAGTTTTCTATTGGGTGCAAAGAAATCTTTTCATTATTAATCATCAAATAATAATTTGATTCCCCATAATCCAGAAACACCAACTAAACCATACACAATTCTTGAAAGTATTGTCATATCTCCAAAAATAGTAGCAACTAAGTCAAAATTGAATATGGCAATTAGTCCCCAGTTAATAGCACCAATAATCATTAATACTAATGCTATTTTATCTATTACTTTCATTTTTCTTCCTCCTTTTAACTTTCTATTCATTTTTAGTATTTCCGTTTTTCTCAAAAAAATACATTTTGTTTTTTTCTTGGAATTAATTGTTACAATCAACAGTAAATAAATTAATAATTCAGAAAAGCCTGATATATAGATATTTGAAAATCAAGACCCGGATTGTTACGCCCCAGCTATGTTTTGATTAAAAATATCTATATATCAGGCTTTTCTGATATTATATAAAACAGCTGTGAATTGTAACAATTAATTCCATATTTCAATTTCAACTTTTATCATTTTTTATTGCTATTTTTTGTATTTTGTGATAATTTGTATTTAACCTATATTTTGGAGGAAAATGATGAGAAGAAATGTAAGAAATAAAAAAAATAGAATTCAAATGCAAGAAAAATTGAAAGAAAAAAAATTTATTTCCATCTTAGCTTTTTCTATTGTTTTTTTAATTTTTATCTTACTTGGACTTTTTGTTTTCACACAAATAAAAAATTGGAACTATCAAGCAGAATTATCAAAACAATCTGAAGATATACTTTCTACTAACATAGAAGAGGCTAATTCTGTTGAAGTTAGTTCTACACCCGAAATGGATGAGCAAAAACCTATTACATTTACTTTAACAGCAATTGGTGATGTGATGTGTCATAACACGCAATATTGGGATGCTTATCAAAAAGAAACAAATACTTATGATTTTTCTTATGTATTTAATGATATCAAATATGATATTCAAAAAAGTGATATTGCTGTTGCTAGTTTAGAAACTTGTTTTGCTGGTGAAGAAAGAGGTTATAGTAATTATCCTACTTTTAATTCTCCGGATAGCTTAGCTTATAGTTTAAAGGATATTGGTATCGATGTTTTATCTACTGCTGGAAATCATTGCTTAGATATGGGATTTGATGGCTTATCTAGGACAATTGATATTTTAAATAAAGCAGATATTTCTCATCTTGGAACTTATCAAACACAAGAAGAAAGAGATAAAATTTTATTTAAGTATACAAAAGGGTTAAAAGTTGCTTTTATTAATTATACGTATGGTACGAACGGAATCCCTGTTCCTTCTGATAAGCCATATTGTGTTAATTTAATAGATAAAGATTTGATCAAAAAAGACATCGAATCTGCAAAATCTCAAGATGCAGATGTTATTGTCGCTTGTATGCATTGGGGAACAGAGTATCAAACATCTGCAAATAAAGAACAAGAGGATTTAGCTGATTTTTTATTTCAAAATGGTGTTAATATTATTTTAGGAAATCATCCTCATGTTTTACAACCAATGGAAAAAAGAACTGTAACTTTAGAAGATGGCTCTACACAAGATGGATTTATCATTTATGCTTTGGGAAATTTCATTTGTGACCAAAATGCTGAAAATACTAGAAATTCTATTATTTTAAATCTTTCTATTACAAAACAAGTAGATGGTTCTATTACTATAGATAATGTAGATTATATTCCTATTTATATGTATAAAGACACCTCTAAATCTGTCCAAAAAATGAAAGTTTTGAATATTGAAAAAACATTAAAATTATATGAATCTGGTACAGATACTTCTATTGGTCAATCTACTTATACTTACTTACAAACCCAATTGACAAAAATTAATCAAATTTTGAAAAGAGAAAACACTTAGGTTTTGTATACACATTTCCTAAGTGTTTTATTTTAATTTAACATATCTTTTTTCTTTAACCACCACGTTACCAGTAATGTCAATGTTACTGATATACAAATCATGATGATAAAACCAATAGGACTGTCTTGAAATGGTAAACTTACATTCATTCCCCAAAAGCTAGAAATCATCGTTGGTACAGCTAGTACAATTGTAATGGATGTTAAAAATTTCATCACACCATTTAGGTTATTAGATATGATAGAAGCATAAGCATCCGTGGTTCCATTCAAAATATCTCGATATATTTGTGCCATTTCTATTGCTTGTCTGTTTTCTGTAATGGCATCTTCTAGTATTTCTTCATCATCTTCATATAATTTAATTATTTTTCCTCTTAGGGTTTTTTCCATTACTAACTCATTTGATTTTAAAGATGTTGTGAAATATACTAAACCTTTTTCTAAACTTAATAGTTTTAAAAGCTCTTTGTTTTTCATTGAGTTTTTTAAGATATATTCGGCAATTTCTGTTTCTTTATTTATTCTTTTTAGATAATTTAAATAATAGGATGAATTTAAATATAATATTTGGAATATAAATCTTGTTTTTTTGTATGTTTGAAAGTTTTTTATTTTTCTTTTTTCAAATTCTTCTATTATTTTGTTCTTTTTCAATGATACTGTTATAAAAAAGTCATCTCTAACTACTATCATCCCTAGTGGCATAGTAGTGTATATATCATTTTCTTCATTTTTTTCTATAATAGGTACATCTACTACGAATAAAACTGTATTATCATCATCTTCTTGGTCTATTCTTGCTTTTTCTTCATAATCTAAGGCATCTCTTATGAAATCTTCTTCTATATTAACACCTTCACATACTTTTTTTATTTCGGTCTCTGAGGGGTTTGTCAGGTTTATCCAACTTCCTTTTTTAAATTCTTTTATTTCTTCAAATTGATTTGTTTCTAAATCTGTATTATATATTTTAAGCATTTTCTTCACCCCTTCTTTTTCCTCTCAATACTTTTATTTTAGCTTTTTTTAGAGGTTTTGTCAATGCTTTTTGAAGTTTGCATAATTTTATTGTATGGTTTGTATTTCTATTTTCATTAATCTTTTTATAATTTTTTCTTTTGGAGTGAATACCATATATTTTATAAAAAATTTTGAATAGGATTAAAAAATGCATTTTGTATTACAGCATTTCTTAAATACTTATAATTCCTCAATAATTACTTATTATTCCAAAAACAATTAATTGATATAATTGATGTTGGCATACCTTCGATTTGAATATCAAATTTTAGACTTGGTTCTACAATAGTAGAAGCATTATGTATTCTGAAACTAAATTGCCATCCATTATCTAAATATAATTCCACTTTATTAGTACTACCAGGTTTTATTTCTATATTTACTAGACGAGTAGGTAAATTCACTAATGGGATTTTAAGTTTTGGTTCATATTTACTACTTTTTTGGTTTAATGTCCCCTTCATATTAAATGTTTGAATTTGTGTTAAATTTTCATTATCTATACTTATTATTTTGTAAAAATCAAATGCTCCTAATAGATACTCCACCATTTTTTGTGGTAATTCACTATATTCTTTATATGCTCTTTTAATCTCATCAACAAAAGCATTTAACAATGGAACATATACATCTCGTTCTTTATCAGGCAAATCTTTCCATTTTGTATCTTTTTCCTTTTCTTTAGATAGATACTCAAAAATAGGTTTTACATCATGCCAATATTGTTTAGAACATTTTTTGTTATACCATCTTTGACCAAAATCAAGTGTTTTAGCTAATCTACTATGTTTTACTGCAAAATGATTATGCTTAACACTAAATCCAATTTCCCATTTTTTACTTTTTCTAATTGCTACAATATCTCTTACATCACCAATTTCCCCCTTTGTATCAGGTTGTATTAATAAATCTATTTTATCTTCATCTTTTTCAATAATCATTGGTTCTAAATCAAATATTGTTTTAATTACAGATTCTGCACTTATCATTAGGCTCGTTTGTACTGATTTGTCAATAGAATTCCAAGCAGTTAAAGCTGCATCAAATGAACTATTTGAAACTATTTCTGCTTTTCTATACTTACTGATTTCCCTTTCTAAAGTTATTAAACATATATATTCAAACGCTCTTCCTTGATTATTACTTCTATTACTCATTTAATTCTCCTTATTTTCTAAAGTATTTTTTATTGCCAAAGCTATTTCATAAGCTAAGTTAATTGGCACAGCATTTCCAATCATCTTATATCCAACATTTGTATTTGTATAATAAAATTTAAATGTATCTGGAAAATCTTGTACTCTGGCAACTTCTCTTACAGTCATTCTTCTATAAAGCTCTTCTTGTCCTTCAACAAATCTACAATCATTTTTTCCAACTTTTATCATTTTAGGTGCTTGTGGGTGAATTTGGCATTGTCTTCCTGATGCTTGAACGGTAAATGCTTGTTCGTCCCATGATTTTACTCTATTTCTACTCATAAATATTGGTGAATATTCCCCAGTAAAATATTCATTATTATTTATAGCATCAGGATTGTGTTTATTTTTATCTAATGCAGGTACTGCCGTATCTTGTAAATCCCAAATGATATCCCTTAAAGTTAATTTATCTTTATCATCTATTGTAGAACCTTTAGGGAAAGTAAATTTGAAATTATCTCCTTTTCTAAATCCTATAAAAAATATCCTTTTTCTTTCCTGTGCTACACCATAATCTTTTGCATTAACTTTATATATTTTTACATCATATCCAGCCTCATCAAATAACTTTATGATATTATTTACTGCCTCCGAATGTCTGTCTGCCAACATACCATTTACATTTTCTGCTAAAAAGAATTTAGGTTTAACATGTTTTAAAATTCTTATATAATCATAAAATAATTTTCCTCTGTCATCTTCTATTCCTCTTAAAGAACCTGCTTCTGACCATGATTGGCAAGGTGGACCACCTATTATTCCATCTACATCTTCCGGAAAATTTTCTTCTTTTATATTTCTGATATCTCCTTTTATTAATTTTGTATTCACATGATTTATTTCATAAGTTTTCCATATGTTTTTATCAAATTCATTTGCTATTGGGATTTCAAAACCAGCTTTTTCAAAACCTAAGTCTAATCCTCCGCACCCACTGAATAAACTAATTACTTTCATAAATTATCCCTTCTAATTTATTTTATCTATCCTGTATTTTATCTATTTTTACATTAATAAGATTCTTGTTTAAGTTATATCATAAAATTACTTTTTAAACAATAAATTATCTCAAATACTAAAAAAATCCTTGAATTTAAAATTAAATTCCACTGATAGCTCAACAGGAATTTAGTTTTGGAATTTCCCATGATATAATTATATT
>CALXCD010000019.1 GCA_944386715.1 uncultured Clostridia bacterium | reverse complement strand
TAAAAATATTCTATCAAATCGGTATCTCTTATTCAATTTTTTTATTAAATTTTCCCTACTAAAAGTTTATACTAACACTATTATATTATTTTTTGATTGCTACTAATTGTTACTGTTCAGACTAGCGTACTAAAAAAGCCCGCGTCAGCAATTGATTTCAAAAAAATGGGTGGATATCCTTAATAAGGGGAACCAATTTTTTTGAAACAATTGCGATTAAACAGGGCTATTTGAATTTAAAGTCTGAACAGTAACTACTAGTTGATGATTCTTACCTATTATTATCCAATAGTATTGATATATTAATATTTTGCAGGCAAGACCCAGATTGTTAAACCCAAGCTATGTTTTGCCAAATAATATTAATATATCAATACTATTGAAATTTCATTTTTTATTCATTAACTAATAACTTTTGATTTTTTTTTCATTTATTGTTATACTAAGTTTAGCTTTTTTTAATAGCGTAAATAAATTTATATATAAAGGAGGAATTTTTCATGTCAACCCCACATAATGAAGCAAATATAGGCGATATTGCCAAAACTGTTATTATGCCAGGTGATCCTTTGCGTGCCAAATATATTGCTGAAAATTTTTTAGAAAATGCGAAATTAGTAAATGGAGTAAGAGGTATGTATGCCTATACTGGGACTTATCAAGGAAAAGTTTTAACCGTTATGGCTCATGGTATGGGAATGCCAAGTGTTGGCATTTATTCTTATGAATTATTTAAAATTTATGAAGTAGAAAATATTATTCGAATTGGATCTTGTGGAGCTTATAAACCAGAATTGAAATTATTTGATATTGTATTATCTGAAAATGTTTTTAGTGAAAGTAATTATGCTCTTACTTTAAATAATGACAATTGTCATTTAGTATGTGCCGATAACAATTTAAATTCTATTATTAAGGAAACTGCTTTAGATAAAGAAATTACATTGTATTCTGGAAATACGGTTTGTACGGATTGTTTTGATGTTTATATGACAGATGTTAATCAATTTTTAGCAAGAATTCCAGAAGGTTTTGACCCTTATGCAGCTGAAATGGAAGCTTTTGCTTTATTTTATAATGCTAAATTATTAAATAAGCATGCTGCTTGTTTAATGAGTGTTGTGGATTCCAAATTTATAAAAGATATTGCTACTTCTGAAGAAAGGCAAAATGGTTTAAATACTATGATACAATTGGCTATGGATTCTGCTATTAGATTATGAGATGTATTTCAATTTTGGGCATAAAAATAGACTAATTAGATTTTTCTAATTAGTTTATTTTTATGTCATTTTTTATTAAATCTTTTATCTTATCTTTTATTTCTTGATAGATAAAATTTTATATTTCATTACACCAGCAGGAGCTTCTACTTCTACTACATGATTTTTCTTTGCTCCTAATAAAGCTTTCCCTAAAGGTGATTCATTAGATATTTTATTTTCTGCTAAATTTACTTCTGTAGAGCCTACTATAGTATAGTCAATTTTTTCATCAAATTCCATATCTAATACTCTTACAATATTTCCTATTTGTACTGTTTCTGTATCAATATCTTTTTCATCTATAATTTTTGCATATCTTATTTTATTTTCTAATTCAGCAATTTTTACTTCATTTTCTGCTTGTGCATTTTTGGCTTCATCATATTCAGAATTTTCTGATAAATCCCCAAATCCTAAAGCTATTTTTATTCTATCTGCTATTTCAGCTCTTTTTTCTGTTCTTAAATAATTTAATTCTTTTTCAAGATTTTCAAAACCTTCTTGTGTTAGTATTACTTCTTTTTCTTCCATGGTTTATCTCCTTCCTTTATCTCGTATTTAAATCTTCTCTATATTACGGCAGAATTTTTAATTTGTCAAGCTATTTTAAAAAAACTTGAAAAATATTTTATAGGAAAACTGATATTATATCAAAAGCTTGCTATTCCATATACTCTTTTGCACCTTTTAAATAATCCACTCCTGAAAAAATGGTAGCTACAGCCTGTATTAACATCATTATCGTAACAATCATATTAAACAAGAAATCTGCACCTTCTAAATTTCCCGTAAAGCATTCACCAAAGCTGTGTAAATCAATAAAGGCAAGAATAATTGCTATCATTTGAGTTACTGTTTTTAATTTTCCCCATTTAGAAGCAGCTATTACTTTTCCACCTTTTTCTACCGCTATTAATCGATAACCTGAAACAACAAATTCTCTAGCTAACACAATAATTGGTATCCATGCTGGCAATTTTGCCATTTCTACTAGCATTATCATTGCTGCTAATACTAAAATCTTGTCTGCTAATGGATCCAAAAATTTCCCAAATGTTGTTATTTGTTCTCTACTTCTAGCGATATATCCATCTAATTTATCTGTAATAGATGCTATGATAAAAATAATATCTATTAATATATACTCTAATGGTATTCCCAATATTTCTTCTTTTATTCCCAAAAATGGGATACATACCATAATTGGTACTAAAATGATTCTAAATATGGTAAGTTTATTTGCTAAATTCATATTTATTCCTTTCCAAAGATTTATTTTAGCATTTCGATTGCTTTTTGAAGCTGTGTATCATCTTTTTCTTCTACATTTAGTATATTTGTTACTGTTTCTGGTAATTCTACTTCTACATCAGGTTGTATTCCTACTTCATTTATTTCTCTTTTATTTGGTGTTAAGTATTTTTCTGAAGTAATTTTGATTCCACTTCCATCTGGCAAGGATAATACTTCTTGAATAACACCTTTACCATAAGTTTTGGTTCCTACTATTTTAGCTATTCCTAAATCTTGCAGAGCTCCAGCCAAAATTTCTGAAGAACTCGCTGTATTTTCATTTGTTAAGATGATAACTGGCATATTGATAATTGGGTCATTTTTTGATTTTTCTATTTCTTCATTATTATTTTTGTCTACTTCATATAACAGTACACTATTTTTTGGAGTAAAATAATCTGCTATTTCTAGTGCTACACTTACAATTCCTCCTCCATTGTTTCTTAAATCTACAATAAGAGATTTAATTCCTTGTTTAGATAGTTCTTCATATTTATTTTTAAAATCTTCTGCAGTTTCTTGGTCAAAAGATGAAAATGCAATATATCCTATATTGTTTTCTAATACTTTTCCTTCTACTGGATTTACTTTAATATTTTCTCTTTTTATTTCATATGTTAAAGTTTCATTTTCTCTTAATATTTCTAATTTAACAGTAGTTCCTTCTTCTCCTTTTATTTTGTTAGATGCTTCTGTCGTTTGTTCTCCTGTATATTCTACATCGTTGATTTTGGTAATATAGTCTCCTGGCTGTATTCCAGCTTTTTCGGCAGGACTATTTTTGATAGGAGATAGTACCATTATTTTATTTGTTTCTTTATCTTCTACCATATATATTCCTATTCCAACAAAGTTTCCCATCGTATCTTCTAAATAGTCTTGCATATCTTCTTTTGATATATATTCTGTATAAGGGTCTTCTAGACCTTCTATATATCCTTTAATGGCTCCTTCTTTTAGTTTTTCTTCATCTACTTCTCCTAAATAATATTTATCAATAATTCTTCTAAAATTATTGATTTCACTTACAATAGCGTCTGTACTTCCATTGTTGTTTTTGTTGTTAAAATATTCATTCATTCCAATGGTTGTTACTAAAAATGTAATAAAAGCAACTAATACCATTAGCATGATGATTTTATAAATTTTATAACTTTTTTTCTCTTCCATATTTAGTTTATGTTAGTATTTTCTAACATTTCTCCTTTCTTTGCCTTTACAATTTTTATGATATAACATGTACAGAGCGACTTTTCATTGTCGCTCTTAATTATTTTTTTACATATAATTTCTTGGATCTCTTCTACTATCATTTCCACTAGAATACCAAGTATATGGTGATACTCTTACTTCAAAATGCAGATGTGCACCAAATGAGTTCCCTGAATTTCCACTTTGCATGATTGGTTGCCCTTTAGATACTGTTTGACCTGCTGATACATAGAATGTTCCATTTCCATGTGCATAATATGTTCTTAATCCATTTGTATGCTGGATAACGATATAATATCCATAACTTCCTGGAGCATAACTTGCTAAATAGATAACTCCATCTGCTGCTGCATATACATTTGTTCCTACTGGTACTCCATAATCTAGTGCACCATGATATTTTCCACTAGAATAATACATAGTTGCTGTAATAGAACCTGATTGTACTGGTCTTTGTAAAAAACCTGAAGTTCCAGCTTGATAGTTTCCTCCCCCTTGATTTGAGGTATTACCATTTGTATTGGAATTATTGTTGTTATTTTGTGTTTTGTTTTTTAATGCTTCTAATTGTGCTTTATATCTTTCTTCTGCTGCTTTTAATTCTTTGGTAATTCTATCATTATCTGCCTGGAATTGTTCTAATTCTGCTTGTGTTTGTTTTTCTTGCTCTGTTAGTTGTGCAGCATAAGCATCTTTTTGATTTTTAGATACTTGTAATTGATTTGCTAAACTTTGTTTACTTGCTTTTGAATTTGCTAATTCTTGTTTATTGGATTCTAATGTTTGTTTTGATTTTTCGATATTTTCTTTTTGTTTTTGAATATTTTCTAATAATTCAGCATCTGTTGTAGCTAATTCTGTTACTAGATAATAGTTAGAAATTAAGTCCACAATACTTTCAGAAGAAAGGATAAAATCTAGATAAGAGGTTTCTCCTGCTTCATAAGATACAATTAATCTTTCTTCTAACAATTTTTCTTGTTTGGTATAATCTTCTTCTGCTTTTGCCAAGTTCGCTTCTTCTTCTTTTATTTTAGCATCTAATTCTTCAATTTGACTATCTAATTCATCAATTTGTCCTTGATATTCTGATATTTGAGAAACAAGATTTTCCACTTGTTTCATTGTTTCTGATTTTTCTTCCTTAATTTCTTCTAATTCTTTTTCTGTTTCTTTTATTTTTTCATTATTTTGATTTTGCTGATTTTGCAAATCTGTTGTGGACGTTGCTTTTATCTGATACATATTACTTTGCAAAACAAGAATTGCAATTACTATTGTTGTTATTATTTTTCCTTTCATATTTTTCATAATTGGGCTCCTTTTTTTCTATTATGGCAAATATGGTGTTGGATTGACAGGTCTTCCATTTACCCTTACTTCAAAATGTAAATGATATCCTGTTGAATTTCCTGTAGTTCCTACACTCATAATTTGTTGTCCTTGTTTTACTTTTTGTCCTGGACTTACTAGTCTTGAACCTGGTGCCCCATGAGCATATAGTGTCATGGTTCCATCTCCATGGCTAATAACGATATATTCTCCATAACTTCTATAAGTACCATTTGGATTTTTTAATGCTGTTGATGTAACTACTGTTCCATCTTTTACAGCAAGTACAGGTTTTCCAGAAATTCCTGAGCCACTAAAATCTACTCCTGTATGCCCTGCATATCCATACCATCCACAAGTAATACTATATCCCACAATTGGTCTTATATATCCACTTGCACTTGGATTGTTACTAATATTGTTAGAAGAGCCGCCATTATTTTCTTGTGCTTTTCTTGCCGCTTCTTCTTGTGCTGCAATTCTTGCCAATTCTGCTTGTATTTCTCTTTTATCTTGTTCAAATTGTTCTAATTCTGACTGTGTTTGTTTTTCTTCTGCTGTTAATTGTGCAGCATAGGCATCTTTTTGATTTTTAGAATTTTGCAATTGTGTTGCTACACTTTGTTTGCTTGCCTTTGCGCTTTCTAATTCTTTTTTATCAGATTCTAATGTTTGTTTTGCATTTTCTATTTCTTCTTTTTGTTTTTGGATACTTTCTAATAATTCAGCATCTGTGGTAGCTAATTCTGTTATTAAATAATAATTAGAAATTAATTCTGTAATACTATCAGAGGAAAGTAAAAAGTCTAAATAAGAAGTTTCTCCTGATTCATAAGATACAATTAATCTTTCTTCCAATAATTGCTCTTGTTTGGTATAGTCTTCTTGTGCTTTATTTAGATTATTCTGTGCTTCTTCTATTTTAGCATTTAAATCATCCATTTGATTGTCTAAATCATCAATTTGATTTTGATATTCTGAAATTTGGTAAGTAAGTTCTTCTACCTGTTTCATTGTTTCAGATTTTTCAGATTGGATACCTTCTAATTGTTCTTTAGCTTCTTCTATTTTTTTATCTGTTTCACTACTACTTTGATTTAGTTCTGTTTTTGTGGCAGCAATTGCCATATTACTTTGTGCGATAAAAATTGTAATTAAGAGTATCGTTCCTATTTTTAAAATTACTTTTTTCATCTGTTCCTCCTTTATTTTTTACTACATTCAAATTTATTTTTCTTAAAAGTAGTTATTTAAGGTTGTGTTGTATTATTTACGTCCTGTGTATTGGTTGTACTCTCTTGATTGGTTGTGTTATTTTCAGTTGTTGTATTATTTTGAGATTCTGGTATAACACCATTTGTGATATATTCTATTGGATTTGTAACAACTCCATTTATTCTTACTTCAAAATGAGCATGTGGTCCTGTTGAATATCCTGTTGAACCCACTTTTAAAATTGGGTCATTTCTTTTTACTGTTTGTCCTACTTGTACTAATATTTCTGAGCCATGAGCATATAAAGTAGATATTCCTCCTCCATGGTCAATAATAACCATATTTCCATAAGCTCCATTATATCCAGCTTTTGTTACAATACCATCATTTGCTGCCACAAAGTTTGCTCCCATTGGTGCTGCTATATCCACTCCTGTATGTAATTTGTTAACATGCAATATAGGATGATAACGCATTCCATAATTAGAGGAAATTCTGGTATATCCTGGAACTGGCCAAGCAAGTACTCCTCCTATGTACTGGGTATCTATTCCTTGCAATGCTAATTGTAATATTTCTGTATTTAATGCATTTACTTGTGTTGTATAGTCATCTATTTGTGCTTGAATTTTCTTTTCTTCTTCAGATAATTTAGCAACATAGTTTTCTCTTAATGTTTTTGTATTTTCTAATATTTTAGATGTTTTTAATTGAGTTTGTAGTGCTGTGTCTAATTCTTCTTTATTTTTTTGTAGTTTTTCCATCGCTGTGTCTATGACTCTTTTTTTGTTTTCCATTTCTTCTAATAAGTCCATATCATAAGATGCTATTTCTGTTATTAGAAAATAATTAGATAAGAATTCCGACATATTTCTAGATTGTAAAAACACATCTAAATATTGTGTTTCTCCTGCTTCATACATTGCAATTAGCCTTGCTTCTAATATTTTTTTCTGGTTTTCATAGTTTTCTTGTGCTTCTGTTAGCTTTCCTTCTATTTCAGAAATCGAAGTTTTTAATTCTGTAATTTTGGTATTTAATTCTTCTATTTTTGTTGTAGATTCATTTATTCTTTCGTCTAAATTTTGAACTTGTTGTAAATTTTCATTTATGTCACTTTGCACATCTTCTAGATTTCCTGTTGCATCTTGAATTTGGTTTTGCAAAGTTTCCTGCTTGGATTGTAAATCTGTTAACTCATCAGCATAAGAAATTGTGATGTAACATCCTATCATTAAGAAAGCTAGAACACTACATAAAATTTTACGCATGTTTTCTCCTTTATCTTTATACTTTTAAATATTTTCTCATTGAGATAACACTTCCTATTGCTCCTATTCCTATTCCTAGTAACATGTATACTAAGATAATAGAACTTAACATTTCGCTAAAACTTACTAAACTCATATTAATTAATTTCATGATTTGTGAGTTTACTAGTTGCTGTGCTGCAAAATGATATCCTATTCCTACAATTCCTATGGAAATTGTACTAGATATAACTCCTATAATCATACCTTCTACCATGAATGGCCATCTGATAAATCCATTAGTAGCTCCTACATATTTCATGATAGATATTTCCTTTCTTCTTGCATGTACCGTTAATTTTATGGTATTTGCGATGATGAAAATAGAAATAATAATTAGTAAAACTAGAATTACTCCTGTTACAATTTTAATTCCATTGGCTAAACTAATTAATGTTGTAACAGTTTCATCTTTGCTAGTAATTTTTTTGATATTATCTAATTTCCATATTTCATCTTGTACTTGTTTGCTTTTATTTAAGTCTGTTAATGTTACAATATAAGATTCTGTAAATATGTTATTTTCCCCTTCATAGCCTGCTAGTAAGTCTTGTCTATCTCCAAATCTTTCTTTCATGGTGTTTAATGCATCTTCTTTTGATACAAATTCTGCTGTGCTAACTCCATCAATTGCTCTTATTTGTTCTCCAATTTTTTGAATTTGTTCTTGTGTTGTTCCATTTTGTACGAAAACTTGCATTCCTTGTGCTGATTCAACTTCTTTGACAAAGTGATTAATGTTTTCTTCAAAAATTAAGAATACACCAAAGATTATCATGGTTGCACACATAATCATTAAAGAGGCTGCTGTCGATTTTTTATTTTTAAATACATTACTAAATCCTTCACCTATTAAATATCCTAATATATTATATTTCACAATCATACCCACCTTTTTTATCATCTCTAATTATTTCGCCTTTACGTATATGGATAACTCTTTTCTTCATTTTATCTACAATATCTTTTGCATGTGTTGCTACAACTACTGTTGTTCCTCTCATATTGATATCATTTAGTAATGTCATAATATCCCATGCTGTATCTGGGTCTAAGTTTCCTGTAGGCTCATCTGCAATTAACATAGAAGGATTATTTACTAAGGCTCTTGCTAGTGCTACTCTTTGTTGCTCTCCTCCTGATAATTCATTTGGGTACATTTTAGCCTTTCCACTTAGTCCTACTAAAGAAAGTACCATTGGAACTTGTCTTCTAATATGTCTTGGGGTTGCTCTTACTATGTACATGGCATAAGCAACATTATCATATACTGTTTTATCTGGTAATAATCTAAAGTCTTGGAATACTACTCCCATACTTCTTCTTAAATAAGGCACTCTGTTGGGTTTTAAAAATGTAGTATCTTTTCCATTGATAATGATGTGTCCTGAAGTTGGCTCTTCTTCTTTTAAAATTAATTTGATAAGTGTAGATTTTCCACTTCCTGATGACCCTACTAAAAAGGCAAATTCTCCTTTATCTATCACAAAATTAGCATTTTTGACAGCTTTTGTCCCTGTATCATATGTTTTTGTTACATTTCTAAATTCTATCATTTAAGCTTCTCCTTACTTCTTTTTTGCATAGTTTTTCTATTCTCCCTAATCATAACAATAAAGTCGATTTTTTGCAATACTTTTTTCCTGAAAAACTATTAGAAATTGTTGGTTTTTTTGCGTTTTTTTCCTTTTTTCTCCCATTTTCGTCTATTTCAAAAATTCACATAAAATTCACAATAGCTACTATCTGCCAACAGGGACGTTCTTTTTTGGCAGATTTTGTAATTTTAATAATTATTCAATAACAGATATATTAATATTTACAGACAAAGACCCGGATTGTTATGCCCCAGCTATGATTTTGTCAAAAATATTAATATATCTGTTATTATATAAGCCTATAAAAATATGCCAAAAAAGAACGTCCCCGTTGGCAAGTTGACAACTAGCATATTTTTATAATATCTTCACTTGTTAAACCAAAATATTTTAATAAATCTTCTGCTTTACCAGATTTTCCAAAAGTATCTTTTATTCCCATTCTTGTTAATTTACATGGATATTCTTCTGTTAAAACTTCTGCAATTGCACTTCCTAATCCTCCAATTATACTATGGTCTTCAATGGATATTAATTTTTTCGTCTCTTTTGCACATTTCACAATCATTTCTCTATCAATTGGTTTAATCGTGTGCATATCGATTACTCTAATATGGATATCCTCTTTTTCTAATAGTTCTTTTGCTTTTAGAGCTTCTGCTACTACAACACCTGTTGCAAAAACGGTTGCATCTGTTCCTTCTCCTATTTGAATTGCTTTTCCAATAGAAAAGCTTTGAGTTTCTTCATATAAGATAGGAGTTGCAAGTCTTGCAAGCCTTAAATATACAGGTCCTTGCATTTTTGCAATTTCTTTGACTGCCCACTTTGTTTCTACATCATCTGATGTGGATATTACAGTCATATTAGGTAATGTCCTCATTAAAGATATGTCTTCTATCATCTGGTGTGTAGCACCATCTTCTCCTACTGTAATACCAGCATGAGTTGCACAAATTTTAACATTTAAATTAGGATAACACACACTATTTCTAATTTGGTCATAAGCTCTTCCTGCAGCAAAAACTGCAAATGTACTTGCATATGGAATTTTACCACAGGTAGCAAGTCCTGCCGCTGTTGCTATCATATTTGCTTCTGCAATTCCCATATCAAAAAATCTATCTGGAAATTTCTTAGCAAACAATTCTGTTTTTGTAGCCCCTGCTAAATCTGCATCTAATACTACCACTTTTTCATTTTCTTCTCCTAAACTTAATAATGCTTCTCCATAACTTTGTCTTGTTGCTTTTTTCTCTTCTTTCATCTTTACCATTCATCCTTGTTCTCTATATTTAGGTTTTTTATAAAAGGTTTTACCTATAAACCTGTCCCCAAAATAACCATTTTTGGCTATGATGGGACAGTCCCCTAATAACCAAAAATGGTTAAAGTCTACCTGTCCCTAAGTAGCCACACTACCTATGATTCCAGCATCATTACTTAGAATAGCAGGCTCTATGATTAGTTTTTCCCTCGGGTTAAATAATAACTCTTTTTCCTTGATATATTTTTTTATTTTTTCTAGTAACACATCTTGAAAATAAACAAAGCTTCCCCCAATTCCTATGGCTTCTGGTTCAAATATGTTGATAATATTAGAAATTCCTATACTAACATTTTCAATATACTCATCCATTACTTTGGTAATTCTTTGGTCTTTATCTTCTTTTTGACTTTCATTTTGTCTTATCATTTCCAATAATTCTTGTCCTCTTGTGTTTTCCGTTAATCCTAATTCTTTTCGTAAATTATCTTTAAAAGCTTTCATAGATGCATATTTTTCCCAGCATCCCCTTTTTCCACACTTACATGGAATTCCCTCTTTTTGTATTGTCATATGCCCAAATTCACAGCCTGGTAGGTTTCCTGTATCTAATAGCTGATGATGAATTAATACAGCTCCTCCTATTCCTGTTCCTAATGTCAAAAATATACTTCTTTGATAAGATTTTAAACTTCCATATCTGTCTTCTGCTATTGCCGCACATTTGGCATCATTTTGAATTTGAATAGGGAATGGAATTTTATTTTCTAATTGTTTAACAATAGGATAGTTTTCTATTCCTAAATTAACAGATTTTACAATGGTTCCTTTTTCTATGGTTCCTGGAATTGCGATTCCTATATTGGTTATTTCATATTTTTCTTTTAGGCTCTTTATATTGTTAATGATATATTCTTCTATCACTTTTATTATGTTTTCTTTTTCTTTACTCATTATTCTTTTTTCTATTTTTTCCACTATCATTCCTTTATTGTTTACAACTCCTATTGCTATGTGGCTTCCTCCTAAATCAATTCCTATTTTCATTTTTTCTAAATTATGTTAGCTGAATAGTTTCCCTGTCAACTAACATTATCCTCCTTTTTTATTTTTTCAATATGTTTTTATATATAAGAAAGTCAGCATGACTTTCTTAATATATAGAACAAAACAGAGGGCTTATATCCCTCTGCTTTTATTTTTTGTTTTATGTGTTTTATCTATCTCTTTATATCCTGTTTTGGCTGATTAATCATTTTTTTGAATTTCTATTTTAAACTCCATAAGCAGAGAATAAGAAGTTACCCATATATACTTGAATACATGGTACCAATACAACTAATACGAAGAAGATTAATACCACTCCAACAATAGCGTAAACAAGTTGTGGTAATGCTTTCATTATTTTTGTCATAATATTATCAATATCAATTTCCATATATTCTACTAATTTTTCCATCATTTCTGTTAAGTCTGTTTGCATTCCTATTTTTAACATTTCTGTTGTCATTGGTTTAGATAATCCTGCTTTTTCAAATGGTTCAATCCATGAACCACCTATTAAAATGTTATTAATAGATGTTTCTATAATAGATAACATGACATAGTTTTGAATTACGTTTTTACTTACCTCTATAGCATCTTGTATTCTCATTCCATTTTTTAAGTTTAATAACATTGCTTTCATTAATCTTGAAAAATCTAATGCATAGATTAGTTCTCCAAAAATAGGACATTTATATTTGAAATAATCAAAATTATATTTTCCTTTTGGTGTGTTAATATAAAATAGAATAATACCTGCTATTGCAACTAAGATTCCTACCGGTATATACCAATAAGCAATAAGTATGTCTACTACATCTGCAAACCATAGTGTAATTGCTGGTAGTTTATCTTCTGTCCCTAACTCATCAAATACGCCTTGTATTGCTGGAATAGCTACTAATGTTCCTACAAATAACATGACAATTAATAATACAAATTGTACAATGTTTGGAATTAATATAGATTTTAATTTTTTGTTCAAAGCATTTGTATCATCTAAGTATTTAACGGCTTGTTGTAATGAATTTGTTAAAGACCCTGATAATTCCCCTACTTTTATCATATTGATGTATATGTATGGAAATACATTGGAATAATATTCCATTGTGGTATACATGTTTTCTCCTGCTTCTACTCCTGCTAGTATATCTTCTAGTATTCCTTTAAAAGATACATTTTCTGTACTTTCAATTATAGTGCTAAGTGCATGTATATTATTGAAATTTGCCTTTTTTAATAAGTAAAAGTTTTGAGTAAATACCACTAAATCTCTTGGTGTGATTTTTTCTGTTTTGGCTAAATATAAATTTATTTTTTCTTTTGTAGATAATTGTTTTGGTTTATTGATTTGTGTGGTGTTTACATTTTTCATGATTTCTTCTATATCTGAAATATTCTTCTTTTTTGTTTTTTTTCTTTTTTCAGAATATTTTAGCTGTTCAATATCAATTGGCATTAAATCATTACTCTTTAAATCTTTCAATAATGTTTGCTTACTAGGTGATTCTACTTTATTTTTTACTACCAGTCCGGTCCTAGTTACAGCTTTGTACATATATGTAGGCATTTTCATCCTCCTATCTATTTTTCGTCATTTATCTTTTTTCTCTTTTTATTTTTAATTGCATAATTGTTCTATTTAAAATTTCAATGTTTTTCTCTTCTATTTGTGATTTAGCTTGGTCTAAAGTGATTTTGTCTGCTACGAAAAGTTCTGCTAAAGAATTAATTAATCCTATACTTCCTTTTTCCAGATTACTTTGAATAGCATCCTCTATTTCTGATACACTTAATTTTTCTTTTCTGATAATCCCTGCTACTATATTATCTACAACCATTACTTCTGGAACAAGAACTAATTTTCCGTCTTTTCCCTTTAATAATCTTTGTGATACAACTAATTTTAGTAATGCTGCTAATAAATATTTGATGCTTGCTTGATCTCTTACTTCGTAGAAGTTTATCATTCTATCAATAGTTTCTGCACAAGATTTTGTATGTAATGTTCCTATTACTAAATGCCCTGATTCTGCCATTTCGATAGCTGCTTCCATTGTTACTTTATCACGTATCTCTCCAATAACAAGAATGTCACAATCTTCTCTTAATGAGTTTTTTACACCATCACTAAAAGTTAAACTATCTTGTCCTTTTCCTACTTCTTTTTGTACAATAAGAGATTTTTTAGAATGATGTTTATATTCAATTGGATTTTCTAATGTTAATATTTTCTTATTTTGATTTTCATTAATATAATTAATTAAAGCATTTAATGTTGTACTTTTACCAGAGTTTGTTTTTCCTGTTACCAAAATTAATCCCTGTGGTTGATATGTCATTCTTCTTACAATATCTGGTACTCCTAATGATTCATAAGATGGTAATTCATTTTTTATTAATCTCATAGTACATAATGGCACATTATCAGAAAGTGATATGTTTACTCTTAAACGAATGTCTTTATGAGTATAAGACATATCTAATTTTCTAGTGGTATTAAAAACTTCATCTTTATCTAAATTTCCCATTATTAGTTGGTCATAAATTTCATTCATATCTTCTGGTGTTAAAATATCAGCATCTTCTATTGGTATTAAATCTCTCATAATTCTTAACATTGGCTTATTTCCAGCAATAAGATGTACGTCTGATGCATCTTTTTCCATTGCAATATCAATATAGTCATCTAAATTCATTTTTTTCCTCCTTTGTTTTAGAAGAATAATAATTTTTTATTTAATTCTTCTAATGTGGTTTCTCCTTTGATTACTTTTTTAATACCATCTATTACTAATGGTCTATAATTTTGTTCTATTGCTTTTTTTCTAATCTCCATACTAGGAGCTCCTTTTACAATTAGTTCCTTTATTTCTTCTGTAATATTTAGAATTTCAAAAACTCCTATTCTATCATAATATCCTGTATTATTGCAATATTTGCATCCAATAGCATCATAAGTTTTAATTCCTTCTAAGTTTACTTCCTCATTATATTTTCTTAACATATTTTCTATAATATCTTTTTCTGTTTTTGTAAACTCTCTTTCTTGTTTACATTTTGGGCATATTCTTCTTACCAATCTTTGGGAAATAGCTGTAGATAATGTACTTGCAATATCATAATCAGAAACTCCTATTTTACGTAACCTGTTAATAACTTCAATACTATCTATGGTATGAATCGTAGATAATACATAATGACCTGTTTGTCCAGCTTGTATTGCAATTTCTGCAGTTTCTCTATCACGAATTTCTCCTACTAAAATAATATCTGGGTCTTGTCTTAAAACTGTTCTTAAAGCTCCTGAGAAAGTACTTTTGTTATCAATTTCAATTTGGTTTAATCCTTCGATTCTTATTTCCACAGGATCTTCAATTGTCGTAATATTAATTTGAGGTCTATTTAAATAATCAATAATGCTATAAAGTGTAGTTGTTTTACCTTCTCCAGTAGGAGCTGCCATAATTGTTATACTATTTTTCTTATTAATACTATTTTTAAAATCTTCTTCTGTTCCTATATATCCTAAGTCGAAAATATTTCTAATATTTGCATTTTTTTTCAATAGTCTTAACACAAATTTTTCGCCATACACATTTGGTTGAGAAGATACACGAATATTATAATCGTCATAAAGTAATATTCTACCATCTTGTGATTCTTGTTTTTCTTGATGCATATTAGAAATGGCTTTTAGTCTTCCGATTATTTGATGTTGTTTTTCTTTGTCTATTTTTGCTGCTGTGTATAGTTCTCCATCAATTCTATATCTTACCCTAACTACATTTTCCATTGGTTCAATGTGAATATCGCTAGCTCTTTTTTCAATTCCTGTTTTTATAATACTATCTACTAAATTCGTAATTGTACCATTTAAACTAGAGTCTTCTATGTTGTCACTTGCTTTTCCTTCTAGTGATGTTAAGATTTTCTCTATATCACTTTCAAAAGTAATATAGCTTTCCATAATGAGACCTTTATTTAATAGTAATAATCTAATTGTATCTATATTTTTGTTCTTTACGGTGTCTGCAAAACAAACCTTTATTTTTCCATTATTGATTTCAAAAGGAATTACTTTATTTTTTTTAGCGACATCTAAAGCAATGTAATCTGTTATATTTAATTTGATATTAGATTTTCTAAGTAAAATTCCTTTTTCTCCTAATATCTCACCTATTGCTTGTATTAGCCTATCTGGATTACATAGGTTTAAAATATAGATACTATCTCCTAATTTCCTGTTTGGATTCTTTTTTTGATAGTCCAAAGCTTTTTCAATATCTGTTTCTGATACAATTCCTCTTTTAACCAATTCAACACCCATTGGTTGTCTTCTTTTTAAATCCATAATTTCTACCTTCTTTCGTATATCTTCTTTTATTATACAATATTTTTATATAATTAGATATATTTTTTCTTAATTTCCTAAAATTACTAGTCTCTTATTGTATATTCTGTTGTTTTTTGGAAATCTTTTGCCTCTATTGTCACTATAATAATATTTCTTCCATTTTTTATTTGAGTATCAAAAGTACATTTTTCTATATTAGTAGCAATTTTTACTTGGTTAAAATAGATGGCTTTATTTTGTTTGATAAAAGTATATTGATTTTTATTGGAAAATATAATATATGGATTTTCTGATTCTGTATTAGAATCTATAATCACATTACCGGATTTATTAATATCTTCTGTAAAAAAACTATTAAATTTTGTATATTGTTTCTGAATATCTTGACTTTCTGTATTAATATCTATATTGGTATAGAAATAGCCTGTTAAAGTTGCAATTACTGCTATGATTATTACCATAGCTATTACATATATTAGTATAGAAATAAGTGTAATTCCTTTTTCAGTTTTCATATCCTATCTCCTTTGCCGTTAATAATGTGGATAATTCTACTTTTTCTGTTTTTCCACCATTTTGGTAAGAAACTTCTACTGTTACTTTTTTTACTATTCCAGGTATTTTATCTTCATTTCCTTCCATTTCAGTATAATCTATAACAGTTACTTTTTTTGTGTATGGTGTTGGATTTTTTTCTTCATCCAAAATACTACTTCCTTCTGCGTCTATGAATTTATCTACATTTTCTATTCCGGCATTTTTGATTTCTTCAATTAAAGATATTGCTTTATGAGTTGCTTCTGTTTTTCTATTTATTCCTTGAGAATTTGAAGTAATATTAGCAAATATAATAGCAATCAGTGCAACAAACATGGTAATGATAATAACAGATACGATAATATCTATTCCTGTGATTCCCTTTTCTTCTTTTAGCTTTTTTTTCACAAATATCATTCCCTTCTAAATTTCTTACATTATTTTATAATATACTAAGATACATATTATACATAATATATTGTTTACAGTAAGTAAAAATCCTATGCTAATATTTTTTTCAACTGTTTTTTCTATCTTTATGTTCTTCTTTTTATGATTTTTTATTTTATTTATCATTATGTAGGCTATTATATCTATTAATGTTAATATAATACTATTTAATGTAATAAATCTTCCTGTGAAAATTGCCATTGTGATAATTGTTAGCATAACTCCAATTGCATAGCTGTTTTTTACAAATTTTTTTAATGTAATTGTATCTAATATTAAAAATGCTACATAAAAAATTAAATATATTACATATCTATATATATTAGCTTTTTCTACTGTACATAGATATATGATATACAATATAGAAATCATAATACCATATACGGTAATTGCTTTGTTAATTTGCCTATTTTCTTTGTCTATTCCTGCCATAATAAATAAGAAACACAAATAAAGTGCAAGAAAAGCACTATCTGCAATAATATTTATGTTCCAAGAAAAGATATTAATATTTATTAAATAAGCAAGTGTAACAAATAAAATTCCAGAAGATATCTCTACAATAAAATATCTTGGTCTTATTCTTTCTTTACAATATCTACATTTTGCTCCTAAAAATAAATAACTAAATACTGGTATTAAATCTAAAATTCCTAATTTATGTTGACAATTAGGGCAATAAGAATGTGTATGTGTTATATCTTGTCTTTTAGGGATTCGATAAATGGCAAGTGTAAAGAAACTTCCAAATACGGTTCCCATTATGAATATTAAAATATATAGTATAATATTTGCTACCATTTTATTCCCCTTTTTTATAAAGATAGCCATACACACTTAGTGTGCGTATGGCTTTTATTAAATTTTATATTTAATTATTTCTAAGCTCCCATATTTATTGTTTGTGAACCTGAAATTTTTGATAGTGTAAATGTGTTTCCTGATACTGTAATTTCAAGCGTTATTGTTGCACCTGCTGTATTAGTTGCTGATGTATAATTAGGAGTTGTATATTGTACTGTAATTTTACCATCACTAGGACTTGCTGCATTTGTACCTGATACAGTATATCCTTTTCCAGTTGTTAAATCTTTTCTCATTTCATCTAAAATATCATCATCCGTTGCAGGATCACCTGAAGTTACTTGTAAATGTTTATCTGCACTATAACCAGTTGAAGTTGATACTGCTTGTTCTTCTGCATACATTTTAGCTGCTTGTACTGCTAAATTAACTTCTTCTTTAACTTGCCCTTCGATTTGAGCAACTTTTGCTTTATTTGTTTGTGTTAATATTCCATTATCTCCTGTAAGCATTGCGATTGAAACTCCTGCTAAAATTAGTAATACGATGATTGTAATTACTAATGCTATTAAAGTAATACCTTTTTGATTTCTCATTTTAAAATCCTCCTTAATTTATTTAATAAATTTTATTTAATACTTGTTCCTGTAGCATCTCTATATGCTGTAATAGAGTTTACTGTAAAAGTATTATTAGATATTCCTATTTCTGCTACAATTTTAGCATCAGCATAGTTAGTAGCAGATGAATAACTATCTGTATCATAAGTGATTGTTACTTTACCTGTACCTGCTTCTATATTAGTATAACCTTTTTCAGTTGTTAAATCCTCTCTCATCTGTCCTATTATTGTTTCTGGAGCTGTTCCTGAATTATTAGCTGTACTGCTTGTTCCAATATTTCCACTAGCTAACCAACCGCTTGGAGATGATACAGCTTTTTGTTCAGCAAACATTTTAGCTGATTGTACTGCTAAGTTAATTTCCTCCTTTACTTGTCCTTCAATTTGAGTATATTTTGCTTTATTAGTTTGTGTTAATATTCCATTATCACCTGTTAACATCGCAATAGATACTCCTGCTAAAATTAATAAAACAATGATTGTGATTACTAATGCAATTAAAGTAATACCTTTTTGATTTTTCATCATGTGTTTTTCCTCCTTTTCTTTTGATTATATATAATTTTAAAATGTTAATAACTTAATTTATTTTGTACCATGGTTTGGTATATAAGTTCCCTCTGAAGATGTATTTGTATTGGTATTGGTATTAGTACTGGTTGAACTTCCCGTATTTGTATTGGTACTATTGTTTCCTGTTGTTGTGGAAGAATTACCTGTTGATGGGGTTTCTCCACTCGTTGTTTCTGCATTATAAGAAGAGAATGGATTTTGTTTACCTGGCACATAATCACTTACTCTTTTATAATTATTTAGGTCTGAAGCTTCCACATTATATTCATAAGTTGTAATAATATTGGTACTATCAGCTTTATTTAGTTCTTCCTTTACCTTTTCTGGTGTTGTATAGGATACTTTTTCTGGAATCACCTTGTTACTTGGTACATATTCATATAATAAAACTCCTAGTATCAAAATAATAGCCAAACATAGTAGTAATACAATAATAATTTCTTTGATTACATTTTTCGCCATTTTCCTTCCCCCCTTTTACCTTGCAGTGTTGTTGGTTGTATTTGTCGCATTGGTTGTATTGGTTGTGTTAGTTGTATTTGTTGTATTTGTCGTATTAGTTGTATTTCCTGTAGTATTTGTATTAGTTGTATTATTAGTGTTATTTTCTGTTTCTTCTGTAACATTTGTTGTTTGTGACAAATCTAAGATAATGATATTTTTGCATACGAATGTTGCTTGTAAATCGTTATCAGATGTTCCTGGTTTTAATGCAAATTCTTCTATTTTGAATCCTAGTGTAGAATCATCTTCTATACTTCTAATAAATTCTGAGATATTAATATAAGTTCCATTTACTGTAAAGTTCAAGTTATAGCTATTTTGTCCTCCAGTTCCATTTACTACTGCAATATTTATTGTTACACCTGTTTTTTTAGCATGAATTCCTATTGTAGTCCACAATGTTTCAATTTTATAATTTGAAATTTGTGTTGCAGCTGAAACTTCATCTGTGGTACTTACTGTTGCCATATCTTCATATTGTTTTTTGGCATCTTCTAATTTTTGAACATTGCTATTTATTTCACTTATTTCTTTGGGATACGTAACTGTCACAAGTCTTGTAGCTTCTTCTATCTTTTCATCTAATTGGTCATTTTCATTTTGAATTCCTTTAATTCCTAGAATAGTAGCGCTTCCTAGACTTATGCCATTAACCATTGTAAAAATCGTTAATGCTAATACTAAAGCTATTAAAATTAAGATTAATAATTTTTTCATGGCAATTCTCCTTCTATCTTTACAGTAATGACATTATTCTCTTTTTGTCCAGCTGAAGAAACTACATTTGTTAAAATTTGTTCTGTTTGTATTATTGCTTTAAACATACCCAATTGGTCATATCTATCAGATTGTGCAGTGATTTCAATTTTTCTATCTACTGTATTTTGTATTGATGTAATTTGTACTCCCTCTGGGATACTAAACATGATTTCATTTAATAAATTAGGAATTGTATTTTTACTTGCATTTACATCTTTTACTCTATCATTGATTTCTTGTAAATTTTTCAAAATTGTTGTATATTCATTGGTTTTTGATTGTATTTTTATATTATCTTTATCTGCTAATTCTATTTGTGCATTTGTACTTGTAATAGATTCTTCTGCTTCTTGGTATTTTTGTTGCATTTGATTGTTTAATAAAATAGAAAAACCACTATATACTACTAACAATATTCCTAGTCCTACCGCTGTTCTAATTAAACTTTTTTCTGTTTTATCTAATTTTTGTCCTAAATCATTAGTAAAAAATCCACCTAGGTATTTTTTTTCTTTTTTGGTTTTTTCTGGGTTAACATCTACTTTTAACCAATCTGGTATTTTTTCAGAAAAGCTTAAGACTTTAAAGTTCATTCCTTGAATCCCTTCTCCTAAGCCTGATAAAGCTAAAGATATGGCAGAATTGACTTCTATATAATCTTTTATAGTAATATCTTTTGTTGGAGTAATGAAATATGGTTTTAATATTTCACAACTTGTTTCTGGTAAATATTCTTGAAAATACAAATCTATATTATTCACTAATGCACCTGTTCCTGTAATATAGACTTTATCAATTTTTTTCAAGCTATCATTTACCTTTTTTTTGACTTGTCCTACTATTTCATATAGTGTTGGCATAATATCTTCTAAATAACTCATTTCTATATCTTGTGGATTTTTTCCTTCAGATGTATAAATAGTAGTATTTTTAGCAATTTCATATGATTTCGAATAAGAATTTTCTTTTAAATTTATTTTATTTAATATGTCTTTACTTCCTTGTTCTAATGTTGTTATTTCATATACTTTTTCATCTATAATAGTTGTTACAATAGTGTTTTCTTCTATATTTACAATTAAGCAATTTTCTTTCGGTTTGGCTTCTATCAAATTGGTAATAGATATAGAAATTGGTGTAATATTAGAAAGTTTATAGTTTTCGAATTTTTGAATACTTTTATTTAATTCTATTTTATTATCCGCTACATGTATTACTCTTAATTTGTCTTTTTCTTCAGCATCATTTACAATTGCATATCTTGTTTCAAATACATTTGGATTATATCCTTTGTCTGCACAATAAGACTCAAATTCTGTTTTGATTGCTTTTGCTAAATCTTTTTTATTCAATAATGCAAACATATTGAAATAGTTGTAAGTTTCTTCTGTTATGTTGATGCTAATTGGTGTTTTGTAACTATAGGTTTCTTCTATTGTTTGTTTAATAGCGTCATCTATGTTTTCATAAAATTTCACACCAAAAGATTCCACTTTTAAATTGTCATGATCTTTTGAAACTTTAGCATATTTAATTATATTATCTTCTATATATAATCCTAAACAATTTGACATTTTATGCTCCTTTAATTTTTTTCTATCTTTATAGTTTGCAAATTTACAAAAACAATACTTGAATTAATTTTTAAATTTTCATTTTTTTTCTTTTTTTGCTAAATCATTCTAATTTATTTTATCTTTTTTTAATAAAAAGTCAATAGCTTTTATACAATTGTAATATAAGTGTAATATTCTTGTAATACTAAATTTTTTTTATTTTACAAATGAAAAAACCATCTGTTTCTTTGTTTGGATAAATCTTGATATATCCATCTCTTTCGCGATATTGATAAAAATCATTTTTTTCATCAATTGCAATAGGTATTATTTTGAAATTTCTATTTTTTTCCAAAAACTCATAAATATTATTCTCGTTTTCTTCTTGCAAAATACTACAAGTAGAATAAACTAACTCTCCTCCTTTTTTTAAATATTCGGAACAATTTTGTAAAATTTTTTTTTGAATCTTTTTAATTTCTTTGATGTCAGATTCTGTATGTTTCCATTTTATATCTGGTTTTCTTCTAATAACTCCCGTTCCTAAGCAAGGAACATCTAATAAGATTTTATCAAACTTTTCTATATCTTCTTGTTTTATTGATGCATCTTTTACTTTTGCTTGAATGATTTGTATTCCTAATCTTCTAGCTGTTTTTTCTACTAATTTTGTTCGATGAGGATGAATATCCCAAGCTTCTATTGTACCTTTATTTTTCATTAGTTGTGCTAGATAACTAGTCTTTCCGCCTGGTGCACTACAGGCATCTAAAATTCTTTCTTCCTCTTTAGGATTTAAAACTAACGCAGCTAAACCTGCTGATTCATCTTGTATAGTACATAAACCTTGTTTAAATATATTTAATTTTTCTATTTGTTTCATTTTATCTACCACAAGAAAATCCTCTAAAATTCCTGGTTTTGCATCAATTTGTAGTTTTTCTAATTCTTTTCTTACTTTTTCTCTATCTGTTTTTAAGGTATTAATTCTAATGGATAATTGGGGTTTTTGGAGAGAGGCTTGACAAATTTTTTCTACTTCTTGTAATGTTTTTTCTTTTAATAGTTCTTTTATGAGCCATTTGGGTGTCGCTGTAGTTAAAGATATTTTTTGAATTGGGTCTTCTATTTGAAACATTTCTTCATAATCTTTTTTCTCTATTTTTCTTAAAATAGCATTGACAAAATTAGCACTTGCATGATGCCCATATCTTTTTGCTAAATTAACACTTTCATTCACTGCTGCAGATTTTGGAATCTTATCTAAAAATACAATTTGATAGATTCCCATTCTTAAAATATTCAAAATCCATTTAGATAGTTTTTCCATCTTTAGTTTTGAGTACTTTTTAATAATAGTGTCAATTGTTATTTTCCATGTTGTTGTGCCATATACAATTTCAGAAATCAAACCAATATCTTTTTCTTTTAAAAGGGTTCTATTTTTTCTTAATTCTTCGTCCAAAGCGATATTAGAATATGCATCTTCTTTATCTATTTTATATAAAATGGTTAGTGCAATTTGTCTTGTTTTATCTATCATTTTTTTGCTCCTTCTTTTATTTTATCAAAATTCTATCATTTTTCAATTAAAAATTCTACTAATTCTGTATATTTTTTCTAACTTTAGGATAAGCTATTTTTGAAAAAAATTTTGGGAGGTTATTGAAATGGAAATAAAAAAGCATTTATTGATTACTGGTAATTCTAATGTTTCTTGGAAAGATGCTATTGTGAAAGCAATTGCTGAAACATCCAAAACTATCGACTATTTATCAGAAGTAAAAATTTTAGATCAGAGAGCAAGTATTAACGGTGATAAAATTACAGAATATTTTGTAGATTTGGATTTAAGTTTCACAGTTGATTTAAATCGTAAAGATAATGCCGATAGTTAGGAGGTGATTTTGAATGGATCCTTTAGAGACTAAACAAACATATCAAGATTATGTGGATAAAAAATCTCCGAATTCTCCTATTTTAAAAAATTGTTTTAATGCCTTTTGGGTAGGTGGTCTTATTTGTACCATTGGACAAGTTATTCTTAATATATGTAAAGAACGTGGATTTGATACACAACTTTCTGGTACAATCGTTTCCATTATTTTAATTGGAATCTCTGCTTTCTTGACAGGACTTAATGTGTTTAATAAAATAGGAAAATTTGCTGGAGCTGGTTCTTTAATTCCAATCACTGGATTTGCAAATTCTATTGTTTCTCCGGCAATGGAATATAAATCTGAAGGTTATGTCATGGGAGTTGGCGGAAAAATGTTCACTGTGGCTGGACCTGTTCTAGTTTTTGGTATTTCTGCCTCTATTATTGTTGGTATGATTTACTTGATTTTTCATACCCAATCTGTTACTTTAGTGTAGTTTTGGTCATTGGGGGTCAGACCCTGATTAGCCAAAAATGGTTATTCGGGACCTGTCCCCCAATAACCAAATTAAGATAGGAGTTGATTTTTTGGAAAAGTTAGGAAGTCAAACAATTAAATTTAATACACCACCTACTATATTAGATTGTGCTAGTATTGTAGGTCCCAAGGAAGCTCAAGGTCCTTTGGCAAAATATTTTGACCAGACATTAGAAGATGAGTTTTGGGGTGAAAAAACTTGGGAAAAAGCAGAAAGTAAAATCGTAAAAGAAACTGTTAATATGGTTATTTCAAAATCTGGTATTGCTTCTACTGATATTGATTGTGTTTTTGCTGGTGATTTATTAAATCAATGTATTTCTTCTAGTTTCGGATTACGAGAATTAAATATTCCTTTTTTTGGAGTTTTTGGAGCATGCTCTACTTTTGTAGAATCAATGAGTTTAGGAGCTATTTGTGTAGAAAGTTTTGCAAGCCATGTTTTATGTGCTACTTCTAGTCATTTTTGTAGTGCTGAAAAACAATTTCGTTTTCCTTTGGAATTAGGAAATCAAAGACCTCCTACTAGTCAATGGACTGTGACTGGTAGTGGCGCAGCTATTCTTTCTAAGTCTGGTGAAGGTCCTTATATTACACATATTACACCTGGTAAAATTGTGGATATGGGAATTAAAGACGTAAATAATATGGGAGCTGCTATGGCACCAGCTTTTGCAGATACATTAATCTCACACTTTCAAGACACTGGTCGAAATCCTAGTTATTATGATGCTATTATTAGTGGGGATTTAGGTTATATTGGTAAAGATATTGTGATTGATATTGCAAAGTCAAAAGGTTATAACATTAAAAGTAATTATAATGATTGTGGTGTTATGATTTTTGATAAAAATGAGCAAGATACACATTCTGGTGGTAGTGGATGTGCTTGCTGTGGTACAGTTTTTTCTGGCTATTTCTTTAAACAGTTGAAAGAGAAAAAATTAAAGAAAATTTTATTAATAGCAACTGGTGCATTGATGAATTCCACAAGTTCTCAACAAGGAGAATCGATTCCTGGAATTGCACATGCCATTAGTATAGAAATATAGAAAGGATAAGAAAATGGATATTAATTGGGCAAATGTTTTTGATTGGATGGTATTATTAAAATGTTTCGTCACTGGTGGAATTATTTGTATCATCGGTCAAGTTTTAATAGATAAAACAAAGTTAACTCCTGCTAAAATATTGGTTATTTTTGTTACTACAGGTGCTATTTTAGGCGGATTGGGAATTTATCAATATTTAGTGGATTTTGCAGGAGCTGGGGCTACGGTTCCCCTTACTGGTTTTGGATATAATTTGGCAAAAGGAGCTATTGAAGGTATTGAGCAATATGGATTAATTGGTGCTTTTACTGGTGGTGTTAAAGCTGCTGCCGGTGGTATCGCTGCTGCTGTTTTCTTTGGCTATTTAGCTTCTCTTATTTCTAAACCAAAAATGAAAAAACAATAATATTATCATCAAAAAAATTGGGACTCATAACGAGTCCCTCTTTTGATTTATAATGTTCTTTTTATTATTTTTTCTACTTAATTTTTACTAATATTTTTTTCATAACCCAGCTCAATATAATAAAATTAATAATAGATATTACTAGCAATCTAATAATAATTTTTAGCATTGGTTCTAAAGGTGCAATATTAAACAATCCGTCTAGTGTCGTTAATCCAAGTATAAAAATTATTGTTAAAATGATGACAAGAGATAATCTAAAAATGGAAAATGGTAATTTGCTTTCTTCACTCTTTCTAGTTTTTGCTAATGTAAATAATAAAATGATTCCACATATTCCTGTTGAAATAACACACAAACTTGAATAATAAGCTGTTGGTATGATTCCCCATTCATGCAAACTATTAATTGCAAAAATATTGATAGCCACTGTTAATCCTGTTGGAATTGCTTTTGCAATAACGTTTTGCATAAAATGTCCTTGAATTTTTTCTTTATTTGGCTCTAATGCTAATATAAAGGATGGAATGCCTATGGTTACTACACTGATTAAGCTTAATTGAATTGGTATAAATGGATAGCTATCGCCCATTATTAAAAACATGATTGCTAAGATAGTAGAATATATGGTTTTTACTAAAAATAGTGAGGCAGAACGTTGGATATTATTGATAGTTCTTCTACCTTCTGCTACTACCTTTGGCATAGATGCAAAATTAGAATCTAATAAAATTAATTGTGATACACTTTTAGTAGCATCACTTCCGTTTGCCATTGCAATACTACAATCTGCTGTTTTTAGGGCTAGCACGTCATTGACTCCATCTCCTGTCATTGCTACTGTTTTTCCTTGTTTTTGCATTGCTACTACTAATTGTTTTTTTTGCATAGGTGATACTCTACCAAATATGGTATATTGATTTGCTACCTCTTCTATCTTTTTCTCTGGGACAGTAGACATATCTATATATTTTTCGAAGTCTTTTACTCCTACTTGTTTTGCAATTTTAGAAACAGTAACAGGATTATCCCCTGAAATTATCTTGATATCGACTCCTTGTTTTTCAAAATATTCTAAAGTTTGTTTCGCTTCTTTTCTGATTTTGTCTAAAATCAAAATATATCCCACTAATTCTAATTTTTGTGGTAATTCTTGCTTTTGCAATTCTTCCTGAGATTGTGCTAATACAAGTACCCTGTAATCTTTTGCATATTCTTGTATTTCTTTTTCATATTTTTTATAACTTCCTTTTAACACGATTTCTGGAGCACCTATGATATAGGTTCCTCGTTCTTCAAACTGGATTCCAGACCATTTTGTTTTAGATGAAAAGGCAACTTTTTTAATAGCTTGAAATTCCTGTTCTATCTTTGTAAAACTATTTCGGATTGCTTCTATTGTACTATTTTCATCTTCTGAAGCTTTTGCTATATTTGCCAAAATATTTTCCATTTCTTTTTTATCTTTATTTAAAGGAATATATTTTCTTACTTCCATATTTCCTTCTGTTAAAGTTCCTGTTTTATCTAAACAAAGTGTATCCACTCTTGCTAGTGTTTCAATACAGTATAATTCTTGCACTAATACTTTAGAGCGTGATAATCTAATAACACTTACTGCTAAAACTGTGCTTGTTAATAACACTAGTCCTTCTGGTATCATTCCAATTACTGCTGCAACAGTTTTTACTACTGCAGTTTGCCAAGTTGCTCCTTGTACATGGAACTGGGAATAAAATAGAGCAATTCCTATTGGAATAATAATAAAAGTTAATATTTTAATAATTTTTTGAAGGGATGACATAATTTCTGAATTTATCTTTTTTACATACTTTGCCCCACTAGAAATTTGAGAAGTAAAATTGTCTTCTCCTATATGTTCTACCTTAGCAATACATTTTCCACTAACGATATAACTTCCAGACATGAGCATGTCTCCTGCTTTTTTCTCAATAGTGTCTGGCTCTCCTGTAATAAAAGATTCATTTACTAATACTTCTCCTTCTAGTAAAATACTATCTGTTGGTATTTGATTTCCTGTATGAAATTCAATAATGTCATCTAAAACAATCTCATGAATAGATATTTCTTCTTTCTTTCCCTCTCTTATTACTTTTGCCTTACTGGTTGCCATTACTGCTAATTTATCTACCACTCTTTTAGAATGAATCTCTTGTATGGTACTAATTGCAGTATTAAAAATAACAATAAATAGAAATAGCATATTTTTGTATGAACCTGTAATAAAAATGGCTATCGCTAGAAATAAGTTTAAAAAATTGAATAATGTAAAAAAATTATCATATAAAATTCTTTTTATACTTTTAGTTGGTACACTTGTATCTTTATTCCATAAATCTTCTTGTTTTCTTTTCTCTACTTGTTCTTTGTTTAATCCTATTTTTGGATTTGGTTGATATCGTATCATTCTTTTCTCCTATACTTACTCTCTAATAGATATGTTCCTTTTTAGTTCGTTTGTTTATGTTTCCTATTTCTTAAATTGTTGATATATTATCAAAATATTAAAGTTACCAAAAAGGGACATCCCCATTGGCAATTTTAAAAAAAACGCCAAAATTAGCGTTCTTTCTATCTTTCTTTTTATGCATTTTTTGCTATTTCAGCAATTTCTGTAAAAGCTTTTGGGTCTGTGATAGCAATATCAGCTAACATTTTTCTATTAATGGTAACATTTGCTTTTTTTAATCCTGCAATCATTTTACTATAAGTTGTTCCATTCATTCTAGCTGCTGCATTAATTCTTGCTATCCATAATTTTCTGAAATTACTTTTTTTATCTTTTCTTCCTACATATGCGTAAGATAAAGATTTCATTACTGCTTGGTTTGCATTTCTAAATCTATAGTGTTTTGCACCATAATATCCTTTTGCTTGTTTTAATATTTTTTTATGTCTTGCTCTTGTTGTTCTTGCTGTTTTTACTCTTGCCATCTATTTCACCTTCCTTAATTTCTAATTTTGATTAATTACCATATGGTAATAATTTTTTGATTGTATTTTCACAAGTTTTGCTAGCATAAGCATTTTGAATTTTTCCTGATTTTTTTTGTCTTTTTGTTTTATTTGCTAATAAATGTCTTCTGTTTGATTTTGTTCTTTTTACTTTTCCTGTTGCTGTTAAAGAATATCTTTTCTTTGCAGCTTTGTTTGTTTTTAATTTTGGCATGATGATATCTCCTTTCGTTTTTTATATTTTCCAGCTGTTAATTAGCTGTTTTTTTAGCTAAAATTGTAAACATATTTCTACCTTCTAATTTAGGTTGTTTTTCTACAACAGCTACTTCTTCTAGAGCTTGTATAAATTTGTTTAATACTGCTTCTCCCGCTTTTGCATTGTTGACTTCTCTTCCTCTAAATCTAACTGTTATTTTTACCTTATTTCCATCTTCTATAAATTTTCTTGCGTTTTTAGATTTAAATCCAAAGTCATGTTCTTCAATATTAGGAGTTACTCTAATTTCTTTTACTTCTAATACTTTTTGTTTTTTCTTTGCTTCTTTTTCTTTTTTGGCTTGTTCAAATTTGTATTTTCCGTAATTCATGATTTTGCAAACTGGTGGGTTTGCATTTGGAGCTACTAATACTAAGTCTAAATTTTTACTTTCTGCTTGTTCAATGGCTTCTTCTAATGCTATTACTCCTTTTTTTTCTCCGTCATCTCCTATTAGTTGAACTTCTTTTGCTCTAATTTGTCTGTTGATTGGTAATTCTTGTTTTATATAAAACACCTCCAATAAAAAAATTGACTTTTGTTACAAGTCAATCATTTCATAAAAAAACATCCTTTTTTGTGTTTATTTTATTTTTTTGTTTCTAACCTTATTCGTTTTCGATAAGGTGAGAAGTATGACTTCTTCTTGTAACGGTTATTATTATACTATATTTTCCAATTATGTGTCAAGTGTTTCTGAAAAAAATATTAATTTCTCAAACATTTTAGGTCTATAGAGTTCAGTCTTAGGTACATTTTAAGTAATCTAATGATAAATGGTTATACTTTGTAACCTTAAAATTACACAAACTCTTCCCATACCAGATTTGCGAAATCTAGGCCTTTATTGGTTAGCCTTATCTTATCTTCTTCTACTATCAAAAGCTCTTGTTTAACCATTTTTTCTAATTCTTTTCGATACAAAAAAATAGGGTTTTCACCATATTTTTGTTTAAATTCTGTAATGCTAATACCTTTTATCATTCTTAAACCTAATAACATGTATTCTTTTTTTGCTTCTTCTAATGTTTGATTTTCCAATACTATTTTTTCTTTTCCTTTTTGTTCTATATATTTTCCTATATCATTTACATTAGAATATCTTTTTTTATTTAAATAGGAAGATGCAGCTACTCCAATTCCAATATATTCTTTTTGCTTCCAACAATTTAAATTATGTTTGGATTCTTTTCCTTCTTTTGCAAAGTTTGATATTTCATAATGTGTATATCCATTTAGTTCTAATGTATTTTTTACATACCAATACATTTGTCTTTCTGTTTCTTCATTTGGCAATACTAATTTTCCTTCTTCTAGTTTCTTAGCTATGGGAGTTCCTTCCTCTACGATTAAAGAATAAGTACTAATATGATTAGGATTTAGTGCTATTACTTCTTCTAAGCTTTGTTTCAAGTCTTGTATCGTCTGATTGGGAAGACCTAACATCAAATCTACATTGACATTTTCAAATCCTGCTCCTTTTGCTGTTTGATAAGTATTTAGGAAATCTTCATAGGTATGAATTCTTCCTATTTGTTTTAGTAACTTATTGTTCGTTGTTTGTAATCCTATACTTAATCGGTTGATACCTACTTTTTGATAGGTTTCTAATTTTGTTTTATTAGTAGTACCAGGATTCACTTCTATTGTGATTTCTATTTGCTTCCACTTTGTCGGATTTTCACTTTTTTCTAATTTTTGTTTTATTCTAAGAAGTATTTCTTCTATATATTGACTAGGAATGATAGAAGGTGTCCCTCCGCCTATATAAATAGTGGTAACATTAAAGGAAGTAACATTATAAGAATCTATTTCCTCTTCCATTGTTTTGATATAGTCCTTTATTTTTTCACTTTGAAGTCGATAGGGAAAAGATATAAAATCACAGTAATCACATTTTTGGGCACAAAATGGAATATGTATGTAAATTCCTAATTCTCTTTTTTCCACGATATCCTCCTTATAGTTCATTTGCAATTTCCATTATCTTTTTTAGACGGTAATTGACACCTGATTTTCCAATTGGATTTTTTAATAATTTTCCTAATTCACTTAATGGCATATCTGGATTTTCTAGTCTTAAATTTGCAATTTCTTTTAAATTTTCATCTAATTTATTAAATTTCCCATTTTGTTTTAATTTTCGAATTGCTGCAATTTGTTCTATCGATGCATTAATGGTTTTGTTTAAATTAGCAGATTCACAATTTACTATCCTATTTACCTTTCCTCTCATTTCTCTTTGTACCCTAATGTCTTCAAATTGCATCACTGCTTTATTAGCACCAATTAATGCTAGGAATCTTGAAATTTCTTCTCCTTCTTTTAGATATAAAGAATTTTTCTGTTTTGTCTGCAATATTTTGATGTGAATTCCTAAGTTTTCTAATAGTTCTTTCACCATCCACAAATTTTCTTCATTTGCTACTATTATTTCTAAATGATATTTATTTTCTGGATTATTAACAGAACCTGCACCCATAAATAAGCCTCTGATAAAGGCTCTTTTTTCTTCTTCTTTTTTTCCTATCTGGTCTGTTAAAACAATTTTATTTTCTATTATTGGTAACCACTCTATTTCTTTCTTTTTTATGGTAATAAAAAAAGTTTTTCCTGTAATATCAATTTGATGGTTTATATTTAAATTGGTTAGTAATTTTGAAAATCGATTAATATTGTAATCACTTTCTGTGGAAAATTTAATTTTGTTATCTTTTCCAATGCTTGTGTTTCCAGATAATAAATATCCTAATAATTCTTGTTTGACAATTTCTTTATTCACTAAATTACTATTTTTATTTAGTTCTTGTTTAATATCAGATGAAAATGACAATTTATCCACCTACCTTTGTTACAATTACTCTATCTTTATCACATAAATCTTTTACACAATAAGTATTGGTATATTTTTCTTCTTTTTCTATTAATTGTATCACATCTTCTTTTTGGTCATATCCAATTTCTAAACAAAGATATCCTTCATATTTTAAATATTTATATGCTTCTTTAATAATTTTTTGATAAAAGTCTAGCCCATCTTTTCCCCCATCTAAAGCAAGTCTTGGCTCTTTTTGCACTTCTTTATCTAATGTTTTTAATACTTCTTGTTTTATATATGGTGGGTTAGAAACTATAATGTCGTATTTTTCTTCTACTATACTTTTGAATAAATCACTTTCAATAAATGTTATTCTATTTTCAACTTGATTGTTTTTAGCATTTGTTTTTGCTATTTCTATGGCTTGAGGACTTATATCTGTTGCTGTTATTTCACAGTTTTCTATATATTTGGCTAAAGATACTGCTATTGCTCCACTTCCTGTACATAAGTCTAAAAATTTCGCTTGTAATTCTGGTACAAATTTTGCATTTTTGTTGTTTATTCTAGGTTTTGATGCTAGTTTTATTACTTCCTCTACTAAGGTTTCTGTATCTTGCCTTGGTATTAGTACATTTTCATCTACATAAAAATTTAGTTTCATAAATTCTTTTTGGTGTGTAATATGTTCTATTGGTGTTCCTTTTTGTATATCATTCATTCCTTTTATATATTGCTCTTCTTGTTTTGGTGTTAATTTTTTACTGTCATAAATCATGATATATTCTCTTGGTTTTTTTAACACGTATTGCATTAACATTCTTGCTTTTAAAATGGGACTTTCTATTTTTTCTAATTTGAAATTCACAATTGCTTTTTCCATCGCTTGTTTTATTGTCATATTCACACCTTCTTTCTGCGGTTATTTTATCATATTTGTTTATTTTTTTCAATTTTTATATCCTTCACCAATACCAAAATTATACAAATATATTTATTTTTCATACAAAAAAGAGATACTATTTAGTACATTTTAATATCTCTTCTCTTTTATTGGATTATCTTTATTCCATAGTTTTTATATCATTAGTATTTTATTAATTAGCACAAAAAAATCCCCGCCTTAGCCGTCAGCTCCGTGAATTTTTAAGGACCTGCTCCTAAAAACAGGTGGGTGCCTACCAAAATACTCATGGGCTTCTCACAATTCAAACGGTGAGCATGCACGCCATATTTTGAGACTTGGCCCCTCTTATCGTGTGTTGGTTCTAAAAATTCTGCCTATACGCACTATGCAGGGTAAATTAATAACTTATTTAATTCTTTGTTTTTGCTTGTTTCTCTTAAGTTATTTATATTTTAGCACATCTTGTTTTTCTTTACAAATTGTTTTTTATTCTAATTTATTGTTTTTCCTCATTATATATATCTTAATCTCTTTTTTTCTTATCAATTTCTCTCTCATTTGCGTTTTTATCCATTTGCTTTTTCAAAAAAAATGTGTTAAAATAAGTTAAGTTTTATGGTTTGAAGAAAAGTTTTCAAACCTTTTTTTGTTGGCATTCAGACCTGGAACCAATGCCAAAAAATTGTCATTCAGACCTGGAACCAATGCCAATTTCTATTTCTGAATAATGAGTTACCATTTTAGCTCCTTGTTTAATTAGTTTATTTGTTCCTATAGAGTGGATAGAATTAATATTTCCTGGTATTGCATATACATCTCTTCCTTGTTCTAACGCAAAATCTACTGTTATTAAACTTCCGCTTCTTTCTTTTGCTTCTATTACTAAAACACCTTTACTTAGTCCACTTATGATTCTATTTCTTGCAGGAAAATTGCCTTTTTCTGGTTTTGTTCCTAAAGGATATTCTGTTATAATAGCTCCTCCTGTTTCTATGATTTGATTAGCCAGATTTTTATTTTCTTGTGGATAAATAGTATCTAATCCACAGCCTAATACTGCAATTGTTTTTCCGATTGTGGATGATTTCTCTTTTTGTGGATAACTATCCACTTTTCCAGAAAGTATAGTTCCTATATGTGCATAACTATCCACACCTTTTGCTAAACCACTTACTATATGTATACCCTGTTTTGCTAATTGATATGCAAAATATTTTGCTGCTTTTCTCCCGTAATCTGTGGCATCCCTACAGCCTACAATAGCTAGGGATTTTTCTTCTAGTATTTTTTTATTTCCTTTTAAATATATTACAATTGGTGGGTCGTAAATTTCTTTTAATAATGGTGGATAACTTTTATCTTGTATGTGGATAACTTCTATTTGATTTCTTTCTAAATACTGCAAATGCTTGTCTATCTTTTGTTTGGTTATTTGGCAACTAATAATATCTGCTGCAGTTTTTCCTATTCCTTTTACATTTACTAGTTCTTCTTTTGTCAAATGATATATTTTTTCAGGTGTTTGATATTTTTCTAATAGTGTTAAACATTTTCTACTTCCTATTCCTTTTAATAAACTTAGCCAAATCCAATACTTTATGTTTTCTATTTTAATCATCCTTTCTTTATTTTAATCCTAAAAAAACAAAAAGAGGCTTTTTTTAATAAGCCCCCATTCTTATTATTTTTCTATTTATGATTGATTTGTTTTGCTGCTTTGATAACATTATTCATTAGCATTGCTATTGTCATCGGTCCTACGCCCCCTGGAACTGGTGTTATATAGCTTGCTATTTTTTCTACTTCTTCAAAGTCTACATCTCCTACTAGTTTTCCTTCTTCTGTTCGATTGATTCCTACATCTATCACTACTGCCCCTTCTTTTACCATATCTTTTGTTAGGAATTTTGGTTTTCCTATTGCTACCATAATAACATCTGCTTTTTTGGTATGGTTTACTAATTCTTTTGTTTTGGAATGGCAGATAGTAACTGTTGCATTTTTATTCAGGCAACACTGGCATAATGGTTTGCCCACAATATTGCTTCTTCCAATAATTACTACATTTTTTCCTTCTAATGATATTTGATATTCTTCTAGCATTTTCATAATTCCATAAGGTGTGCAGGAAACAAATGTGTCTTGTCCTAATGCTAATTTTCCTACATTGGTTGGATGGAATCCATCTATATCTTTTTCTACTGCAATTGTTCTAAATGCTTCATTGATGTCTAAATGATTTGGAATAGGACTTTGCAATAATATTCCATGAATATCTTTTCGATGATTTAGTTCTTGGATTAGTTGTATTAGTTCTTTTTGTTCTATGTTAGCATCAAGCGTATATTCTTCAAATAGTATTCCTACTTCTTGTGCTGCTTTGCTTTTATTTTTTACATATACTTTTGATGCGGGATTGTCTCCTACTAATATAACTGCAAATTTTGGTTCTATTCCTTGTTTTTTTAGTTCTTCACATTGTTTTTTTAGTTTTTCTCTTGTCTTTTTTGCTACTTCTTTTCCATCTATGATTTTTGCCATCTTTTTTACTCCTTTTTTATTATTTCATCTCTTCTTTTATTACTCCATGAATTAAATTTAAATCAGATGGAATAATATATTTTATATTTGCTTTTTTAAATATTTCTTAATTTCTTCTAGTCTTTTGTCTATTCTATATCAGCTATTCCTATCTTATACTCAATATTTTCCATATCAGGAAACATTTCTTTTACTCTTTTTAATGTTAGCATTAACATTTTAGGTTGTGGATTTTTAGGATGGTCTGATAATAATTTTTGTGTATAACAATTTTCTGCTGTTTTGAATAATACATATCTGTTTCCTACATACGTATAATAGATTTGATATCCATCTTTTAAGTCTTCCCACATCATTTCAAAAGTATAATTTTCCATATTTAATCTCATTCCTTCCTTGCCTCCGCTAACGCTACGTCTGCGGAAGGCACAAATCTTTATTAAAAATTT
>CALXCD010000018.1 GCA_944386715.1 uncultured Clostridia bacterium | reverse complement strand
TACAATAATAGTTAGTGTAATATTAAATTCCATTATTATATATTATAAATGGAAATTACTTTTTCAATTTACAAGTCCTAGCTTTTTAAATAAAATTTGAAAAAACTATTGACAAGGTAAATAAAATGGTTTATACTTTATCTTGCGTGAATAATTGCTCCCTTAGCTCAGTTGGTCAGAGCAACCGGCTCATAACCGGTGGGTCCAAGGTTCGAATCCTTGAGGGAGCACCAAGAGAACTTGTAACTAAAATTTATTGGTTACAAGTTTTTAAATTATTGTAATCATAAGAAGGTAAATGAAAATTTTACTAAAGTAAGATTTATTTTATTATCATAATAGGATAATAAAGAAGAGGAGGAAAATATATGTTAGAAGGAATACAAGTTTTATGTCATAGTAGTATAAAAATAAAAAGAGAAAAAGTAATATATATAGACCCATTTAGAATCCAAGAGGAATATCATGATGCAGATATCATATTAATAACACATGACCATTATGACCATTATTCAGAAGAAGATATTGATAAGATAAGAAAAGAAAATACAATTATTATAGTGCCAGAACAATTATTAGAAAAAGTTATCAAATTAGGATTTGAGAAAGATAATATTATGATTGTAAAACCTAATGAAAAATATGAGATAGAAGGAATGCAGATAGAAACAATACCAGCTTATAATGTAAATAAACCATTTCATCCAAAACAAGATGGTTGGGTTGGCTATATTTTAGTAATAGAAGGTATTAGATATTATATTGCAGGTGATACTGACATAACATCGGAAAATCAAAATGTAAAATGTGATGTTGCATTTGTTCCAGTGGGAGGTACCTATACAATGGATTCTAAAGAGGCTGCTAAATTAGCAAATCATATATTACCTAAAATGGCAGTGCCAATACATTATGGAGAAATTGTAGGGACTAAGCAAGATGCAATAGATTTTGTAAATTTGCTAGATTCAGAGATTGAATGTAAAATATTAATTTAAGAGTAAGAAAAAGTTACTATTTGAAAAGGAAATAGTAACTTTTGTTTTATAAAAATAAGGATAATATTTTGGGTAGAAAAATAATGAATCCTATGATGACAGAGCAAAAGGCAACGACAAGAACAGCAGCAGCGGCGATATCTTTCGCAGCTTTAGCTTTTTCATGAATTTGTGGCATTGCTAAGTCAACGGTTAATTCAATTGCTGTATTGATTAATTCTAGACTGATAACTAGTCCAAAAAGGATAATACAAATAATCCATTCTATTGCAGAGATTTTTAATAAAAATCCAGCAATAATGACGCAAAGCATAATCAAAAGATGAATTTTTAAGTTTTGTTCTTCTTTTAATTCCCTGTGTACACCTTCAAAAGCATATTTAAAACTATTTCGTAATTTTTTTCTTTTCTTTTTAAATTCTTCTATTTTTTCCATTTATTTTATTTCTCCTTTTTCTATTTTTAAGATATCATGTAAAATAGTGGTAAATACAATAAGATAAGCAACAGAAATTAAAAATCCAGCCAAAACATCACTAGTATAGTGGACTCCTAAGTAAATTCTACTAAAACCAATTGCCAAAATTAGAATAGATATTAAAATGGATAAAGCATATTTTAGTTTTTTGTTTTTTACATTTTTTATAATGAGATAAATGAGTAATCCATAAAATGCAGTATTTACCATAGAATGTCCTGAAGGAAAACTGAATCCCGTTTCCTCAATTAGACGATAACCTTCTGGTCTTGGTCTTTGTATGATGTTTTTTAAAAGAACATTTAGTAAAGTAGAAAGTGCTAAATTTAGTGTAATACATAAACCAATTTTTTTATTTTTTAGGATAATTAAAGATAAGATGGTTATTGTTATTAGAACAAAGGCACTTCCTAGATTAGTTATTATTTTTAGGATATCTGTTAAAATGGGATTTCTTATTTTTTCAACAACGATGGTATATACTGAAGTGTCTAATGCTAGTGTTTCATATTCAAAGACATCTTCTAGTATTGCTAAAAATAGAATAACACATATAAATAGGATAATCCATTTATAATCTTTTTTTATTATTTTCTTTAGTTTTTCTGTCATTTTTTACACTCCTTATTAAAATGGATTATACTATATACTTGTTTGATTTGCAATTATTATTTTTGCGAATTTACTGTAAAAATTTTTCTAAATGTATTGACAAATATTTGGAAAGCAGTTATAATAGCTATTGTCGAAGTTGTTCGACGATATGGGTAGGTGGCCGAGTGGCTAAAGGCGGCAGACTGTGGTCTTTGGTTAAACAAAACCTAAACTTGCAGCTCATATAAGTGATTATATGATGAACTCCGGGCTAATTCGGGGAACTCTAAGGGGAATTAAGTACCTATGACAATCCCGAGCTAGAAAATCGATTTTCGAGTGTAGAGACTTTATACCTGGTATCTCGAAAGAGATAAAGAGAAAGTCCAGACTACAAACATAGAGATATGGTAGTGAAAACTATAGTAGTAAGAAATCTGTTCTCATTTGAGTACGATGGTTCGAATCCATCCCTGCCCACCAAAAACAAGTGAAAACTTGTTTTATTTTTTAGCATATATACAAACAAATGTTTTGAAAAGGGGTGGTTTTTATAGATTTTTCTACTAATAAAGAAAAAGAAAATAAAAGAAATTTCAAAAAAATAGAAAAGGAACTAGTATAAAAGGTGTAATTTTATAGAAATTTTCATATCATATACAAAATAGAAACAAGGAGAATGATATGAAAGAAATACAATATGATAGAAAAAAAGTAGTAGAATATGCCCAAAAATGGGCATATAAAAGAAATCCCAGTTATTATAATTATGATGCAATAGGAGGAGATTGTACTAATTTTGTTTCACAATGCATTTTTGCAGGTTCCCAAGTAATGAATTATCAAAACCCAAATGGATGGTATTATAGGAATGCTAATCAAAAATCTCCTTCTTGGACAGGAGTAGAATTTTTGTATCAATTTTTAACAAAAAATAAATTCCTTGGACCTTATGGGAGAATGGTGACACAAAAAGAAGTAGAAGAAGGAGATATTGCTCAAATTTCTTTTGATGGAAATATTTTTGCTCATACAGTGATTATTATAAACACAGGAAAAGAGAAAGATTTATCTCAAATTTATATTGCTTCTCATACTTTAGATTCATTTGGAAAAAAGTTAGAAGAATATATTACTCACCAAATTAGATTTATTCATATAGAAGGAGTCAGAAAATAATTTTGTCAAAAAGCTAGTAATTTTGAAAAAATGATATATAATAAAGAAAACCTTAATAGGAGGAAAGAATTACGTATGAAAAAATTATTAGCTATAATAGCTGTATTATTGGTGATTTTGATAGGGATGATAATTTATCGAAATGGTCAAAAACAGGTGAAAAATATTTCTGTAGAAGAAGTAAGTTCTATTGAACAATATCTTCAAAAAATTTATTTGTGGAAAGAAATAACAAATCAGGCAATACCTCTTTTTGAAACAATAGAAGAGGCTGATGATACATGGATATGGGAAGTAGTAAAAAAGAATTTAGAAGAATATGAAGTAGATAAAATACAGTTAGAGGAAAAAGCAAAAGATTTATTTGGACAAGAATTTGTAAAAGAATATCCAGAAGAAGGAACGAAATCTTTTGTTTATGATGAGGAAACAAAAAAATATTATCCTACAGAAAGTCAATTAGATGAACAAGAAGATTTATTTTTATTAGATACGATTCAGAGGACGGAAGAGGGATATGAGGTTGAAATAGTAGAATATTTAGAAGATTATACAAAAGCAGAAGAAGGACAAGTTGAAATTAAAAATATAAATGATGAGATGATAGCTAGTGTAGATAGCAATCAAGTAGATGTAAAAGGAATAGATTTAGTTAAGGAAAATAAAGATAGATTTACCAAAAAAAGAATTTTTTTAAAAGTAGATGGAGATAAAATATTTGTAACTAAAGTGGAAGAAGTGAAGGAGTAATCATGCTAGAAGAATTAGAGGATTGTACAATATGCCCACATCAATGTGGAATTAATAGAAAAAAGGGACAACTAGGAAGATGTCAGGCAAAAGATACGGTAAAAATTGCCCTATATTCTGTACATTTTTTTGAAGAACCATGTATTAGTGGTGAAAAAGGTTCTGGTACTATATTTTTTTCTCATTGTAATTTAAATTGTTTATATTGCCAGAATTATGAAATAAGTCAATTAGGAAAGGGAAAAGAATATACCATAGAGCAATTGGCAGAGATAATGATAAAACAACAAAATTTAGGTGTTGCTAATATTAATCTTGTAACACCAACTAGTTATGTGCCACAAATTATAGAGGCAATTAAAATTGCAAAGAAAAATGGTTTGAACATTCCAATTGTATATAATACAAATAGTTATGAAAAAATAGAAACGTTAAAAATGTTAGAAGGATATATTGATGTTTATTTACCAGATTTAAAATACGCAGATGATAAACTGGGAAAAAAATATTCTCATATTAATCATTATTTTGAAATCGCAACAAAAGCAATTCAAGAGATGAGAAGGCAAGTAGGACCTGCTATTTTTGATAGTAATGGAATGATGAAAAGAGGAGTCATTATTAGACATTTAGTATTACCTAATTATATAGAAAATAGCAAGAAAGTGTTAAAATGGCTAAAGGAAAATATTCATCCAGAAGATTATATTAGTGTAATGGCACAGTATTTTCCTACTTATTTGGCAAAACAAGATAAATTTGTAAATCGAAAATTGACAACTGAAGAATGGGAAGAAATAGAAAATTATATAGAAGAATTGGATTTTAAGAATGGATTTGTGCAAGAATTAGGAGAACATGAGGAAGAATATGTTCCTAAATGGGACGGAACTATTTAGTAATATTAGTTTTTATCAATTACATTTGTTTTGGATAATTACAATGGTATGTTTTATCAATTGAAGAACTTGTCAAAAAAATAAAAATTTGATATAGTTAGGAAAATAGAATTAGGGGGAGTAAAAAATGCGAATTGTAGAACCATGGATAAAGGTAGAAAAAATTGATGGAAAAAAAATAATGAAAAGAATAGAAAGAGCTTGTAGAACTTGTTACCGTTCAGAAGGGAAGATAACAGAGGATAGTTATAAAAATTTGATAAATAATTGTATTACAAGAGGGCATGAGTCTGTTTTAGAACATGAAAAAGTTACTGTTAGAATATATAGCGATGTAGGTTCTTATAAAGATTTAACAAGACACAGATTTGCTAGTTTTTCAGTAGAGTCTACTAGATATTGTAGTTATGATAAAGACAAATATGGAAATGAAATCGCATTTATGAATCCGGTTTATATAGAAGATAAAGAAACTTACGAAATATGGAAAAATACGATGCAAGAAATAGAAAATGGGTATAAGAGAATGAAAGAATTAGGGGCAACAACTGACATGGTTAGAGAAGTATTACCTCATTCAACAGCGGGAGAATATACTATGACAGCTAATATTAGAGAATGGAAACATATTTTAAGTTTGAGAACAACAAAACATGTCCATCCATCTATAAGACAAGTATTGATACCATTATTAAAATATTTTAAAGAAGAGATGCCAGAAATATTTGGAGATGTTGCTTATGATGAAGAATTTAATCCCAAATATTATGCTAAATTAACAATCGAGGAGGAAGTATAAAGAAAATGTTAAGTATTATCGTAGCAAAAGCAAAAAATAATATCATAGGAAAAAATAATAAATTATTATGGCATTTGCCAGATGATTTAAAAAGATTTAAAGAATTAACAATAGGTCATAATATAATAATGGGTAGAAAAACATTTGAATCTCTGGGAGGGATATTACCTAATAGAAAACATATAGTATTTACTCAAAACCCAGATTTTAAGATAAATGATGAAAATGTACAAGTGGTACATTCTATGTTAGAAATACAAGAATATATCGAAAATAATGAAGAAAATTTTGTCATTGGTGGAGCCATGATTTATAATTTATTAATGCCTTATGTAACTAAAATGTATGTAACAGAAATCGAAAAAGATTTTCAAGGGGATGCGTTTTTCCCAAGAATAGATACACGAGTTTGGAAAGAAGTTAGCAGAGAAAAAGGCATGAAAGATGAGAATAATGATTTTGATTATGATTATGTTGTTTATGAAAGAATAAAAAAATAGAATAATAAAATAATAGCTTTTGGTTAAACTAAGAAAAAGGAGTTGAAAAATGTTTAAACCAAAAGCTATTTATTTTGAAAAGGAAATTGAAAACTATCCATTGGGAAAAGAATTAATGGATAAATATAAAGATATACCTAAAATAGAAATTGAGAACCATAATGCTATAGAAGAAATGAGAAAAAAAGAGAATAAAGAATTTGGAAATATGAAAAGGAATCTTATTATAGGAGTGAGGAAAACACATAAGTTTGTAGAAAATCATAAAGTATCAGATTATTTAGTTCCTTATACTTCTTCTGGCTGTACAGCATCTTGTTTGTATTGCTATTTAGTTTGTAATTATAACAAATGTGCTTATTTAAGATTATTTGTAAATAGGGAACAAATGTTAGAAAAAATAGTAAAAACATCACTAAAGTCAGAGAAAGAATTAACATTTGAGATAGGAAGTAATAGTGATTTGATTTTAGAAAATACGATTACAAATAATTTGGTATGGACAATAGAAAATTTTAAAAATACAGAAAAAGGAAAGCTAACATTTCCTACTAAATTTGATATGGTAGAACCAATTTTACCATTGGAGCATAAAGGAAAAATAATTGTAAGGATGAGTGTAAATCCGGAAGAAATTATCAATAGAGTTGAATTTGGAACTTCTCGCCTGCAAGGTAGAATAGAAGCTATTAATAAGTTGAAAGAAGCGGGGTATCAAATTGGAATTTTGATTGCACCAGTCATTTTTGTGGAAAATTGGAAGGAATTATATTTACAATTAATTCAGAGATTAGAAAGTGAATTATCTTCTAAAGTAAAAAAAGATGTTTTTTTTGAAATCATTTTTATGACTTATAGTTATGTGCATATAAAAATTAATGAGGAAGCCTTTCCAAATGCTATTGATTTATATAACAAAGACAAAATGACAGGAAGAGGTAGAGGAAAGTATTGGTATAAAAATGAAATAAGACAAGAGGGAGAAAAATTTTTCAGAGAGAAAATGAAACAATATTTTCCTAATAATGAAATTATTTATATTGTATAAAGGCAAGGAAAATTAGGAATAAAATTTTCCTTGCCATAAATTTTGTTCTTTCATTAATTTTTCAAAACCATTTAATATCCATTTTTTATGCAAATTCCAATCAGGAGCAACTAAAAGGTCTTTAGGTGCATCACCAGAAATTCGATGGATTACAATTTCTGGCGAAATATGAGTAATTATATATGTTAACATGGATAAATAATAGTTCAATGAAATGGGTTGATATTTTCCGTTCTTGATATAGTTTCTCTAAAATTGTATTTTTTACAATATAAGTAGAATGAACTTTTATTCCTTGAATAGGATGGGTGTTAATAAATTTCACAGTATTTTCTATATCTTTTGGAGTTTCTTTTGGTAATCCAATCATTAGGTGGACAATGACATCAATTCCTGCTTTATTTAACATAGAAACGGCATTGGTAAATTGTTGATTTGTATAACCAAGATGAAGAAATTTTCCAATTGTTTCATTAGAAGTTTGTAAGCCTAGTTCCACCCATACTTGATAATGTGAAGTATATGTTTTTAATAAATTGGCAATTTCTTGATTGATACAATCTGGACGAGTAGCAATGGATAATCCTACAATTCTATCATCTATTAGAGCTGCATTGTATTTTTCCCTTAAATTTTCTATTGTATCATAGGTATTACTAAAATTTTGAAAATAGGCTATAAATTTATTGGCTCTTTTACTTTTTATACCATTAAGTTGATTGGTTACTTGGTTTTTGATATCTATATTAGGTAATAAATGTTCTCCAGAACCTTTTTCACTACAAAATATACAACCGTTTTTTCCAAGTGTTCCATCTCGATTAGGACAAGTGAAATGACCATCAATACATATTTTTAAAGTTCTTTCTCCAAATTTATTTTTTAAATAAGAATTTAATTTATTATATCTGTTTTCCATCATAAAACTAGTATAGCAGAAACTTATCATTTCTACAAGATATATAAAGTTCTAAAGTAGGATCGTATGAATATATATAGGATAATAGGAGGGGAGAAAATGGAAGAGAATTTAGAGGAGAAAAAAATTTTTAATATCCAGATAGGTATCGCGATTGGAGGAATTATATTAGGAACCTTATTACATTTTTTATATCATTGGACAGGAGAAAATGGATTCATTGCAACTTTTAGTGCTACTAATGAAAGCGTGTGGGAACATTTGAAATTAGTATTTTTTCCAATGCTTGTGCTAGGAATAGTAGAATATTTTTTTGTGAAAGATAAGGTTAATAATTATATAGAGGCTAAGGTAATTGGAATTTTTGTAGCTATTAGTTTTGTTGTAGTTGTTTTTTATACTTATACAGGGATGTTAGGAACAAACTTTTTTCTATTTGATATTTTAATTTTTATAGCTAGTATTTTACTAGGTGAATGGATTGCTTATCAGTTTTTTTGGAGACCAGAAGAAACCACTACTTTATCCAAAGTATTGTCCTTTGTGATTTTAGGATTTTTATTGTTTAGTTTTATCTTTGCTACATATTTTCCACCAGAAGTTAACTTTTTTAAAGATCCTACTACTGGTGAATATGGAAGACAATAGAAAGTATAAAGGAAAAAAACTGTTGTATTAATAGTTTTATAATTATTAATATAACAGTTTTTTGGTTTTGGAGAAATAATTTTTAGTGTCATATATATGCATTTGTTACTAATTAATGGTTTTCACTTATTATTATCCAAAAGTATTAATATATCAATGCTTTTGAAATTTTATTTTTTATTCATTAACTAGTAACATACATTTTGTAAAAAAATGTAAAAATCCTTGATTTTTTTCTATAACTATAGTAAAATACAATTACATTTTTTGTCAGATATTAATTTTTAATTCTTATAAAAAAATCCCTAAAATAAATGCAAAGGTTATTATTGCAAGTATTAAAATAAAACAATATTTACTTTTAAATAAATATTGACATATAATGAAATATGTTTTATAATAAGGAAGGTGATATATTAAGAGTGTTTACTTATAAAGATTATTTAATATTTAAACATGTTTTTCCTTTTCATTCCATGCTTTGTGATAGAACGGAAACCTATCAAGTTGAAGGACATCAAATATATGATAAGACTTATAAAACCATATTGAGTAGTAAAGAACAAGCTGTTCAATTGATAAATAAAGTATTATCTATAAAAAATACACCATTTGCATTAAAAGCAGAGGATATAGAAAGATATAAAAGTAGTTTTATTACAGAAAATTTTAAAATACAAGAGTCTGATATTGTGTATAAGAAAAAAGATGAAAGTATATTTTTCTTAATAGAACATCAATCAAAAGTAGATTATTCTATGCCTTATCGAATTTTGAATTATAGTGTAGAAATCATAAGGAGTGCAGTAGATGAGGAAAAATTAAAAAGGAGAGATTGTAAAATTGCAGGAGTGTATCCTATTGTTTTATATACAGGAAATAAAAAGTGGAATGTTAGGAAGTATTTAGAAGAATGTCAAGTGAAATTACAAGGGGTTTTTCAAAAGCCATTTGCTTTTTATTATTTAGTAGATATGAATGAATATACCGAAACAGAATTGGATAGAGATAATACTTTTTTATCGAATATTTTATTAATGGAAAAATTGCAAACAAAAGAAGAAAAGATACATTGTTTAGAAAAAATGATACAAAGTAAATTAAAAAATGAAGAAAAAGTAATGTTGAGACAGATTATACAATATATGTTACCTAGTAAAATTGGAAAGGATATTGCTAATGATTTAATAATAAGATTAAATGAAAAGAGAGGAGATGATGAAATGTCTGCTTTAGAAGAAATATTAAGTGACATGATAGACGAAAAGATTGAGTTAGTAAAAAGAAGAAAATTAGAAGAATTTAGGGAAAAAGGTTTGAGTGAAGGAAGGGAAGAAGGCATACAAGCAGGTAGAAAAGTAGGTTTACAAGAGGGAATAAGAGAAGGAAAAAAAGTAGGTTTACAGGAGGGAATAAGAGAAGGAAAAAAAGTAGGTTTACAGGAGGGAATAAGAGAAGGAAAAAAACAAGGAAAGAAAGAAATATTGAAGAAAATTGTGAGAAAAATGTTAGAAAATGGTATGACAGATGATAGGATTATATTAATGACAGAATTAACCAAAAGAGAATTGTATGAGATGAAAGAAGAAATAACTGGCGAAAGCGTTCATTTAAATGGCGATTAATATTTTATATTAATCGCTGAAAGATTTTTAAAAAAATGTAAAAATATGCAAAAAACTATTGACAAAATATGGAAATGATGCTATTATGTAATAAATTAATTCAAAGATATTTTATATCAAGTTAAAAAATTTTGTTTTAAAGTCAAAATTAAATTCCAAGAAAAAATAAAAAAAGAGATACCATTAAAATATGGGAGGTCATTATGATATTCTTTCATTTATAGTACCCCAGTACCCCAAAAAAATCCTTTTTAGAAGTTAATATCCTCATATAAGAGTTAATCGATTGTAATCTATATCAAATAAGTTCTTAATTTTTTGAATATGATAATGGCTTCCCATATTTTAATGGTAGTAAAGAAAGGAAAATATGTTAGCAATTACAAAAAGTGTAGCTTTACAAGGTTTAGATGGATATATGGTATCCATTCAAGTAGATATTTCATCTGGTATTCCTCAATTTGAGATAGTAGGATTACCAGATGCTAGTGTAAAAGAATCAAAAGAAAGAGTAAAAACAGCCATTAGGAATTGTCAGTGGGAATTTTTAAGCAGGAAAATTGTTGTTAACTTGGCTCCAGCAGATATTAGAAAAGAGGGTTCTGCATTTGATTTGCCAATTGCCATAGGGATTTTAGTTGCTTCTCAGGGAGAAAAAGATAATGTGGTTCAAAACTTTTTAGAAAATACTATTATTGTGGGAGAATTATCTTTAAATGGTAAAGTAGAGAAAGTAAAAGGTATTTTGCCGATTTGTTTAGAAGCACAAAAATTAGGTTATCACAAGATTATATTACCAAAGGAAAATGCCAATGAAGTTTCTATGATAAACGGAATTGATATTTTTCCAGTTTCTCATTTAAAGGAAGTAATGGAACATTTAAATGGAGAAGGCGTTTTGAAAAAATTACAAGTAAGAGAAGTAGATACTAAAAATACAGGAGTATATCCCTTTGATTTTTCAGAAGTAAAGGGACAAGAAAATGCGAAAAGAGCATTGGAGATTGCGGCTGCCGGAGGGCATAATTGTTTATTAATTGGGAGCCCAGGTTCAGGAAAAACAATGCTTGCAAAAAGATTACCATCTATTTTACCAGATATGAGTTGGGAGGAAATGATGGAAGTGACTAAAATTTATAGTATAGAAGGTTATACCTCTGAAAATGAGCCAATTATTAAGACAAGACCTTTTAGAAGCCCTCATCATACGATTACCGCTACTTCTTTAATAGGGGGTGGTAGAAATCCTAGACCTGGAGAGATTAGCTTGGCGCATTATGGCATTTTGTTTTTGGACGAATTACCAGAATTTCCGCAAAATATTTTAGAAATGTTAAGAGAGCCATTAGAAGATAAGGTTGTAACAATTAGTAGATTAAATGCTTCTACAGATTATCCTTGCCATTTCATTCTTATAGCAAGTATGAATCCATGTCCTTGTGGTTATTATGGTTCTAAACATAGGCAATGTAATTGTAGACCAGAACAGATAAAAAAATATTTAAATAGAATAAGTGGTCCTTTATTAGACAGAATGGATTTATATGTAGAGGCGGATCATGTAGAGTATAACAAATTAGATAGTAAAGAAGTTTTGGAAACTTCTGCTCAAATTAGAAAAAGAGTGAATCAAGCAAGGAAGCTTCAAAGAGAACGATATCAAAGAGATGGTATATTTACCAATGCTGAATTAACTCCAAAATTATTAGAAAAATTTTGCCAGTTAGATAGGAAAAGTAAAAAAATACTAGAAACGGCTTTTCAAAAACTAGGTTTAAGTGCAAGAGCTTATGAAAGAATTTTAAAAGTTGCAAGAACTATTGCAGATTTAGAGGAAAAAGAAACTATTCAAGAAATACATATTGCCGAAGCAATACAATATAGAAGTTTAGATAGAAAATATTGGAAGGAGGAGAGTTAAATCCAAATTATTTATAAAGGAGATAATTTGTATCCTAAAAGTTTAGAACAGATTTCTGGGTTTCCTAAACAGTTGTATATGATGGGAGATACGACATGTTTGAAACAACCCATAGTAGCTATTATTGGAGCAAGAAATTGTTCTGAAAGAGGGAAAGAATTAGGTTTTCAGTTTGCCATGCAGCTGGCGATGCAAGGGATTACTATTGCTAGTGGTATGGCACTCCGGAATTGATACTGCTGCCCATCAGGGAGCTATAGAAGTAGGTGGTAAAACAATAGCAATATTGGGAAGTGGTTTTGATTATATTTTTCCAGAAGAAAATAAATCGTTATATCAAAAGATATTACAACATGGTGGACTTATTATGACAGAATATAGCCCAGATACAAAACCTAAATCTACTAATTTTTTGGAAAGAAATCGAATTATTAGTGGTCTTTCAATTGGTGTTTTAGTAATAGAATCAGCTTATCGAAGTGGTACAAGTGTAACTGCTAGGATTGCTAAAAAACAAGGAAAATTAGTATTTGCTTTGCCACATGAAATTGATAATAGACTGGGAATAGGAACAAATCGTTTGATTCAAAATGGAGCCATTTTAGTAACAAAAGTGGAAGATATGATACAACAATATCCTTTTTTAAAATATGATAAAAAGAAAGAAGTTAAGATATTACAAACAAAAGTAGTAAAAAAACAGCCAGATGAAAGATATAGGGAAATATTTAATTTTATTTCGGAAAAGCCTTTATCTTTAAACGAAATTTATCAAAAATCTACTAAAAGTGTAGGAGAGATTAATCACATTTTATTAATGTTAGAGTTAGATGGCTATATTCGAAAAACAGCAGAGGGTTATCGATGTATATAAAACAGGAGATTGGTAAAAAGGGAGAAGATATTGTTTGCAAATATTTAGAAGAAAATAATTATATTATTTTTGAAAGAAATTTTACTTGTAGACAAGGAGAAATAGATATTATTGCAAAGGATAAAGTTACTCAAGAAATTGTATTGATAGAAGTTAAAACACGTCAAAATAAACTTTTTGGAACTCCTGCAGAAGCGGTTGTGAAGAAAAAGCAGAAGCATATTTTACAAGTAGGAAAATATTATTTATATCAAAGACATTTGGAAAATAGTTTGATTAGATTAGATGTCATTGAAGTGTATTTAAGGCAAAGTAATTTTCAAATAAATCATATAAAACAAGCTTTTGTGAATAATATGTGAAATTATTGTTTTGGAAAGATTTTTATGGTATACTAAATATAGGAAAAGCCATAGATAGGAAGTGATAAAATGGCATATATTAGTTTTGAAAATGTTTGTAAAGAATATAAAATGGGTGAGATAATTATTAAAGCTTTAGAAAATACCAATTTTGAGATTGAAAAAGGGGAATTGGTGGTTATTGTTGGACCTAGTGGAGCAGGAAAAACGACAACATTAAATATATTGGGTGGAATGGATGACGCAACTTCTGGAAGAGTAATAGTAGATGGAAAAGATGTTACAAAATTAAAAAATAAAGATTTAATTAGATATCGTAGAGAGGATATTGGATTTGTTTTTCAATTTTATAATTTAGTTCAAAATTTGACTGCAAAAGAAAATGTCGAGTTAGCAACTCAAATTTGCAAAGATTCTTTAGACCCAGAAGAAGTATTGGAAAAGGTAGGTCTATCAGAACGAAAAAATAATTTCCCTTCTCAATTATCAGGAGGAGAGCAGCAAAGAGTAGCTATTGCAAGAGCGATTGCTAAGAATCCTAAATTATTGTTATGTGATGAACCAACAGGAGCGTTGGATTATAAAACAGGTAAACAAATATTGAAATTGTTACAAGATACGGCTAGAAAAGAGAATATGACAGTGTTAATTATTACTCATAATGCAGCTATTGCACCAATGGCAGACAAAGTAATTCATTTTAAAAATGGTACTGCTGAAAGAGTAGAGATAAATGAAAATATAAAATCAGTAGATGAAATTGAATGGTAACAATGATGTATTTCCATAGGAGGTGAACGAATGAAAAAAGCTTTGTATAAAGATGCTATTAAAGAAATAAAAAATACATATAAGCGCTTTATTTCCATTTTGTTGATGGCATTTTTAGGTGTGGGCTTTTTTGCTGGAATTAGAGCAACTTCACCAGACATGGTAAATACGTTACATACTTATTATGAGGCACAAAATGTTTATGATATTCAAGTTTTATCTACACTAGGTTTAACACAAGAAGATGTAGATGCAATAAAGCAGATAGATGGAGTTAAGGATGTTGTTGGTACTTATGAAACAGATGCTATTATTGAGATTGAACAAGCAGAAATAATTGCAAAAGTAATGTGTATAGAAGATACCAATCAACCCGTATTATTAGAAGGAAGAATGCCTGAGAAGAGTACAGAATGTGTAGTAGAAGAAGGCTTTTTAAAAGGAACAAATAAGAAGATAGGAGATACTATTCAAATTGAAATAGAAGATACTACAAATGAAGAGCAGGAAAAAATACCATATTTAAAGGAAAAAGAAATGACAATTGTAGGAACTGTGCGAAGTCCTTTGTATCTTTCACAAGATAAAGGTACTAGTAAATTGGGAGCCGGAAAAATAAATTATTATATATTAATTCCGAAAGAGAATATAAATGCTTCCGAAGTTTTTACACAAATATACATAACAATTGAAAATGCTGATAAATTAATAACTTCTAGTACTGCATATGAAGAAAAAGTAAATGAGATAAAAACACAAATAGAAAATTTAAAAGAAGATAGACAACAGGCAAGATATGATAAATTGGTAGGAAATGCAAATCAAAAAGTAGAAGAAGCGCAAGCTACTTTGGATAAGGAAAAACAAGATGCACAAGCAAAGATACAAGAAGCAACACAAGAGATAGAAGATGGTAAAAAAGAAATAGAAGATGGAGAAGCACAACTAGCTAAGAATGAACAAAAAGTACAAAATGAATTTGCAAATGCAACTAAACAAATACAGACGGGAAAACAGCAAATAGAACAAAGTGAAAAAGAATTTTTAGAAAAACAGCAACAAGCAGAACAACAATTTGAAAAATTAGAACTGCAAAAACAAGATTTACAAACACAATTGGAAAGCGTGAAAGCGGGATTACAAACAATTGATAATAATTGTGAGCAAATAGAACAAGCTTTGCAAAATCCTTTATTACCAGAAGAAGAAAGAATAAAATTGGAGCAACAAAAACAAGAATTAGAAAAACAAAAAGCATCTTTAACAGCAACAAAGAGTCAAATAGAAGATGGAATTACATCAATTGACACAGGGATTGCATCAGGAAAACAAGAATTGCAAGAAGGAAGTAATCAAATACAACAAGCAAAAAAAGAACTAGAAAATAAAGAAAATCAGTTTTATGCTACTAAAAAGACAACAACAGCTCAATTGCAAACTGCAAGGTCAGAATTAGAAGAGGCTAAACAAAAGATTTCAGATGGAGAAAAAGAATTGCAGGAAAATACAAAAGAATTTGAAGAAAAAATAAAGGAAGCTGAGGCAGAGTTAGTAGATGCTAGAGAAAAAATTGCAGAGATTGAGCATCCTAAATGGTATGTATTAGATAGAAATGCAAATACAGGATATGTTAGTTTTATACAGGATACAGAAAGTGTTGCTAATATAGGAGAGGTTTTCCCAATTGTATTTTTTATTGTAGCAACTTTAATATCTTTGACTTCTATGACTAGAATGGTGGAAGAGCAAAGAACACAAATTGGAACTTTAAAGGCATTAGGATATCATAAGGTACAAATTGCTGCCAAATATATTATGTATGCAAGTTTGGCTTGTATATTAGGTGGAATTTTAGGAATGAGTGTAGGTTTTGTCTTGATTCCTAAAGTAATTTGGATGATGTATGAAATGATGTATCAAATAAGTGATATTGTTTTAAGTTTTGATTGGTATAATGGCAGTATAGGATTAATTTTAATGAGTTTATGTATGATAGGAGCTACTATTTATGCGGCTTGGAAAGAACTGGTAAATACACCAGCCACATTGATGAGACCGAAAGCACCTAAAATGGGACGAAGAGTTTTATTGGAAAGATTGACATTTATTTGGAAACGTCTTAGCTTTTCTCAAAAAGTTACCATTAGAAATATTTTCCGTTATAAGAAAAGAGTACTCATGACGATTATAGGAATTTTAGGATGTACTTCTCTTATTCTAGCAGGTTTTGGATTAAAAGATTCTATTTCTCAGATTATGCCAAATCAATTTGAAAAAGTATTTTCTTATGATATGCAGATTAGCTTAAAGAGTGGGTTGGACAAAAGCCAACAAGAACAAATCAAGCAATATATACAATCTAAGGAAGAAGTACAAAAAAGTATAGAAACTTACATGTCTTCTGGAACAGTTAAAAATGGGGACTTGGAAGAAGATGTTCAAATTGTTGTACCAAAAGAAAAAAATGACATAAAAGATATGATTCATTTAGTAGATATTACTTCTAGACAACAGATTGATTTGCCTGAAGATGGTATATGTTTAACAGATAAAGCTGCTCAACTTTTAGGGGTAAAAGAAGGAGATTGGATTACTTTAATTGATACAGATGAAGAAGAAAAACAAGTAAAAATATCTTACATTGTAGAAAATTACGTATCACATTATATATACTTATCAAAGCAAGCTTATGAAGATTTGTATCAAAAAGATTATGAAACAAATGTTATACTTGTACAAAATAAGGAGTTATCCACTGAACAAGAAGATAATTTGGCAACAGATTTGATTGAACAAAATGAAATAGCAACTGTTAGTAGAATATCTACTATGGTAAAATCAATGGACGATACATTAAAGTCATTGAATTATGTAGTTCTTATTCTAATTATTTCAGCTGGATTATTAGCATTTGTTGTGTTATATAATTTATCAAATGTTAATATTAGTGAAAGAATTCGAGAGTTAGCAACTATTAAAGTCTTAGGTTTTTATGATAAAGAAGTATATTCTTATGTGACAAGAGAAACCGTTTTATTAACTTTAATAGGAATAGCATTAGGGTTGGTAGGAGGATATTTTTTAAGTTATTTTATTATTGATACTTGTGAAATTAATATGCTACGTTTTAATAAAGTAGTGGAACCAATTAGCTATGTATATGCTACACTTATTACAATTGCATTTACAGTAATTGTTAATATTGTTACTTATTTTGCATTAAAGAAGATTGATATGATTGAAAGCTTAAAAAGTGTAGAATAAAAATAACTAAATTATAAAATGGAGGAACAAAAATGAGTGGAGAGAAAAGAAAAGATTATATTACTTGGGAAGAATATTTCATGGCTATTGCAAAACTATCTGCCATGAGAAGCAAAGACCCCAATACGCAGGTTGGAGCTTGTATTGTCAGTAAAGATAAAAGAATTTTATCAATAGGATATAATGGTGCACCTAATGGATTTGATGATGAAAAGTTTCCTTGGTCAAGAGATGGTGAAAATTTAAATACAAAATATCCTTATGTTTGTCATGCAGAGTTAAATGCTATTTTGAATTTTAGAGGAAGTAGAAAAGATTTAGAAGATGCTAAAATTTATGTGGATTTATTTCCTTGTAATGAATGTGCAAAAATGATTATACAATCTGGAATCAAAGAAGTCGTTTATTTGTCAGATAAATATGCCGATTCTGAGAATAATATTGCTTCTCGAAAATTATTTGATGAGTGTGGGGTTTCTTATCGTAAATTACAAGTAGATGGGACAAAGGAAATAAGATTATCTTTAGAGTAATAATTTTAGTTTGTTAAAATAGAGTAAAAAACTTATATGATATTTTTTATCATTTTTCAGTTCAATACGGAATATGAGAATTTCTAAAATAATTTTATGGCACCCTTTCAAGAAAACTTGAACATTTTCTATAAAATTATCAAGAAATTCTAGTATTCCTTCTATCACATTTAAAATGATAAAAAATATCATATAAGTTCTTATGATTTTAATATGTCAAAAGTTCACAGTTAATATGTTAATAATTCAAAGAACCTGATATATAGATATTTTTAATCAAAACGTAGCTGGGGCGTAACAATCCGGGTCTTGATTTTCAAATATCTATATATCAGGTTTTTCTAATATCATATAAGATAGTTGTGAATTGTAACATAGTTATTTGTTAATTGTAAATTTTTTTTGAAAAACCTGTACAATTTAAAAAAAGAAATATATAATAAATGCCAAAGGGAAAGAAAACTGGAGGAAATAGTGTATGGGGAATATAGTATTATTAGATGAACTAACAATAAATCAAATAGCAGCAGGGGAAGTGATAGAAAGACCGGCTTCTGTTATCAAAGAAATGGTTGAAAACTCTATAGATGCAGGTGCTACCAATATAACAGTAGAGATAAAAAACGGAGGAATTTCTTATATTAAAGTAACAGATAATGGTAAAGGAATAGCTCAAGATGATTTAGAAATTGCATTTGAAAGGCATGCTACTAGCAAAATAAGGTCAGCAGATGATTTAAATACTGTAACTTCTATGGGATTTAGAGGTGAGGCATTAGCAAGTATTGCAGCAATTGCAAATGTAGAATTAATTTCTAAAACACAAGAACAAGAAATTGGTTATAAGGTGGTTGTAGAAGCAGGAGAAGTTTTATCAAAAGAAGAAGCTGGCTGTCAAACAGGGACTTCTATTACGGTTAGAAATTTATTTTTTAATACACCAGTAAGATATAAGTTCTTAAAAAAAGATTATACAGAATCAGGATATATTGAAGATGTCATTACAAGGATTGCATTAGTAAATCCTAATATTGCAATTAAATTAATTAACACAGGAAAAACAGTGATTCAAACAAATGGTAGTGGAGATTTGAAAAATGTGATTTATAGCATTTATGGAAAAGACGTTGCCAATAGTATTTTGGAAGTATCTTATATATATGAAGATATTACAATAAAGGGAGTTATCGGAAAACCAGAAATTGCTAGGTCTAATAGGTCACAACAATTGTTTTTTGTAAATAAGAGATATATTAAAGATAAAACTTTATCTGCAGCAACAGAACAAGCATATAAAGGTTTGATTCCAATAGGTAAGTTTGGATTTGTAGTGTTAAATATAGAGATGAATCCAGCTAAAGTGGATGTTAATGTACATCCTGCTAAGTTGGAAGTAAGATTTGAAGAAGAAAATAAAGTGTTTCAATCCATTTATCATGCCATAAAAGATACATTGCTAAAATCAGAATTAGTTGCAAATTCTGAAAATTCAGAGAAACAAGAAAAAGACTCTATAACGCCAAGAGAACTAAGTTTTGAGGAAAGATTACAAAATATACAAGAAAGTAAGAAGGATACTTCAGGTGGTTTATTTGGATTTAGAAAACAACATCAAAAACAGATTGAACAATATACACAAGAAGAAAGTGAAATAAAAACAAATAATATTTTAGAAGATGTATATAAAAGTAAACAAGAAGCATTACAAGAAGATGAAAAAGTTCCTTCTGTGGAGAAAGACTATATAGGACAACCTATTGATACTTCTGATGTTTTGAAACAATTAAAACAGATGAAAGAAAAATTAGAAAAGGAGTTAGAACAAAATAAGGTAGAAGTAAATGGAGTTGCAGAGCCAGAAGGAGAGACATATCAAATTCCAAAAACGACAGAGGAATTAAAGGAAGAAATAGTCGAAGATAAAGATGATACTTTTGCCAGCAATACAGAAAATAAAGAGCAAGAACAACAAGAAATAGAGAAAAAAGAATCAGCAAATGAAACAGAACTAGAAAATAGAGATACGATAGAACAGGTGCAAAATAAAATAGAAGAAATTCAAGATGAAGAAGTACAAAATGAATTTGCACAAATTAAACAAAAAATGCAAGAACTAAATGATAATCCTAAAGTCGTATCAGAAGATTTTAACGAAATGTATGCTAAATTGTTTGGAAGAGCACCAATAGAAGAAAAAAAGGAAGAAGAGAACATTGCAGAAAAAAGAATGAATGCAGTAGATTTAATGAAAGATAATGTCTCTGTTTTTGAAAATATTCCAGAATATCAAAAACCGAATTACAAATTTATCGGAATTGCATTTCAAACTTATATCATTTTAGAAATTGGAAATGAAATGTATATTTTAGACCAACATGCAGCACATGAGAGAATTATGTATGAGAAAGTAAAGAAGAATTATTATAGTGAAACTAGTAAAGATTCTCAGATGCTATTATTACCAGATATTATTACTTTAACACATAAAGAAATGGATATTGCAAAAGAGAATAAAGCAATGTTTGAACAAGCTGGATTTAGTATGGAAGAATTCGGAGAAAATACGATTAAATTAACAGGAGTTCCAACAGTTTGTATTGATTTAGATACTAAAGAATTATTTTTAGAAACTTTAGACCAAATTAATACGGTAGCAAGAACTGCCAAACAAGAAAAAGAAGAAAAATTTATTGCTACTGTAGCTTGTAAAGCAGCGGTTAAAGCTAATATGGCTTTGACTGTACAGGAAGTAGAAAGCTTAATGGATGCTTTGTTACAATTACCAAATCCATTTACTTGCCCACATGGAAGACCTACTGCAATCAAGATGACGAAATATGATATAGAAAGAAAATTTGCAAGAAAATAAAGGAGAGAAGAGATGCCAGTTATTATCATTATTATTTTAGCCATATTTTGTGTTTTAATCATAGGTACATGGCATTATTTAGGGAATATAGATAAGACTAAAAAAATAGTATTTATTGTCATAGGAAGTTTTGTTTCTTATCTGATTACGATGCTGTTATTTTCTATTTCTAAATCTGGAATTACTTATCCAAGTGATGAAATAGAACAAATGGTACAAAATATGATTGTTATTGTTTTTACTGGACTAAATGGAATTCTGATGCTTCCTTATTTAGGAAGATTATGGGATAAGATGAGTGAGGAAGAAATAACAAAGCAGCAATTTCAAAAAAGAATTTGTATATTATTAATAATTGCTATTATTGTATTTATTTTGGAAAGTAATTATTTAAATGGAGTACAAATCGGAATTCTAGAAATTTATCAAAAGGCAATCAGTAAAGGATAATGTTAGAAAAGGAAAGGATTGTTAAAATGCCAAAGGAAAAGGTAATTGTTATTTGTGGACCTACTGCATCTGGAAAAACATCTTTGTCAATTGCATTGGCAAAAAAAATAAATGGAGAAATTGTTTCAGCAGATTCGATGCAGATTTATCAAGAAATGAATATTGGAACAGCAAAACCAACTGCAGATGAAATGCAAGGAATACCACATTATATGATAGATTGTATTTCGCCAGAGCAAAGATTTAGTGTAGCAGATTATAAAAAATTAGCAAAAGAATCCATTAAAAAAATAATAGAAAAAGGTAGAATTCCTATTGTTGTTGGTGGGACTGGATTATATATTGATAGTTTGATTTATGAAATTGAATATCCTAATATAGAATTCGACGAAGAATATAGAAAATTACTAGAAAGAAAAGTACAAGAAGAGGGATTAGAAACACTGTATCAAGAGGCAAAAAAAATAGATGAACAAGCAGTTCAAAAAATAAGTCATAATGACCAAAAAAGGATTTTGAGAATTTTAGAGATTTATCATGCAACAGGGAAAACCAAAACCCAGCAAGAGAAAGAATCTAGAAGAAAAGAAGCAGAATATGATTATCACGTATATGCTTTGCATTGGGATAGGGATATTTTATATGACAGAATTAATAAAAGAGTAGATATGATGATACAACAAGGATTGGTGCAAGAAGTACAAACAATTTTAAATAAATATTCACAATTTCCAACTGCAATGCAAGGGTTAGGATATAAGGAAGTAGTAGAATATTTAGAAGAAAAATGTACCAAAGAAGAAATGATAGAAAAGATAAAACAAGAAACAAGAAGATATGCCAAAAGGCAATTAACTTGGTTTAGGAAGAATAAACAAACTATATGGCTAGAGGGAAGTCAAAACACAGAAGATAATATTCAAGTGATATTGGAGGATATAAATTGGAAAAACAACCAGATAAAGTGAAGGTAACCAAAAATAAAAAAATTGTAATATATGTAGTTCTTGTATTAACTCTTATTTATGTTGGATATACAATTTATTTGTTAATCAAACAACCTACAGATGTTTTTACTGTGGAAGAAGGAAAATTGTATTTAGAGGAAACAGATATTGGTTATGTTATTAGAGAAGAACAAGTGATACAAGGGGAAAACTATAAAAACGGAATGGAAAAGTTAAAAACAGAAGGAGAAAAGGTAGCAAAGGATGAGGCAACATTTCGTTATTATAGTAAAAATGAGGAATCTTTAAAGGCAAAAATTGCAGAACTTGATGTAAAAATTCAAGAAGCAATGGAGCAAGAAACGAATTTATTTCCTTCAGATGTGAAGTTAATAGAAAATCAAATTGATGAAAAAGTGAAAAAATTAAATAATATGACAGATGTATCTCAAATGACAGAATGTAAAAAAGAAATTAATGAATTAGTGACTAAAAAAGCTAATATAGCAGGAGAAAATAGTCCTAAAGGCTCCTATTTTAATCAATTAAGAGAAGAAAGAAGAAAATATGAAAATGAGTTGAATTCTGGTGCTGAATATGTAAATGCACCAGTAAGTGGTATTGTATCTTATAAAGTAGATGGATTGGAAGATGTCTTAAAGCCAACTACAGAATGCTTTTCTACATTAAGTAAACAATATTTAGAAAACCTAAATTTAAAAACAGGAAAAGTAATAGCTACAAGTGAAGAATGTGGGAAAATTATTGATAATTCTTGTTGTTATATTGCTACTATTTCCAATAGTGAGCAAGCTAAAACTGCAGAAATAGGGCAAAAAAATATTAAAGTAAGATTACCTAATAATGCAGAAATTCCAGCAGATATTGTGTATATAGCTAAAGAAGATGAAGAAAATTATTTAATTGTTTTAAAAGTGGATAAACAACTGGAAGAATTGATTAATTATCGAAAAATTTCTTTTGATTTAATATGGTGGAGTGATTCAGGATTAAAAGTTCCAAATCAAGCTATTGTAAAAGAAGGAGATTTAAATTATGTGGTAAGAAAAAGGGCTGGATACTTGAGCAAAATTTTAGTAAAAGTAGAAAGACAAGCTGAGAAATATTCTATTGTGGAGCCATATGATGCAGATGATTTAAGAGAATTAGGATTTTCTAATGAAGAGATTGCGTCCTATAAAAAGATATCTTTATATGATGAGATTTTATTAAATCCGGATTTATCAAAAGTGGAATGATTTTTTTATTGAATAGGAAATGTCCGGAATGTTATCATGTTTTTAATCAGTGCAATATTACAAAAATGTTACAAAAATATTAAAATTTTATTACATCTTTGAAAAGTATTGACAATATTGTAAAAAAAGTGGATACTTAGTACGAAACAATACAAAGGAAATTAATTAGGAGGTTTTTTTATGTCAGGAGCTTTAATGAACAAAGTGTGGGATTTATTTGGAATGGATTCAGCAGAACCAGAAGAATATGAAGATGAAGATGTATATGAATATGAAAATGATGAGGAAGAAGTAGACGATAAAAAAATATTTGGAAGAAAAAATAAAGTGGTTCAAATGCCACAAACACAAACAAATGCAATTAAAATGGTAATATCTCAACCTACTACATTTGAACAATCAGATGAAATTTGTAGTTTTTTAAAGGAGAAAAAATCTGTTATTGTAAATTTAGAGTATGTGAATAAAGATGTTGCTAGAAGAATTGTAGATTTTATTAGTGGAGGAGTATATGCGTTAGATGGATATATACAAAAAGTATCTAATTCTATCTTTTTAGTAGCGCCTTCTAATTATGAAATTACAAATGAAATGGCAAGAGAAGAAATAAAAAGTAAACTTTCAGTTTCTTGGTTAAAAAATAATGGAATAAACTAATAGAAGTAAAGATGGTATCTTTGCGTCTTTTCAAGGAGGAAAAAATGATAACACCATTAGATATCGAAAATAAAAAATTTTCTAAACAAATGATGAATGGATATAGTGTAGAAGAAGTAGATGATTTCTTAGATGATTTAACGGTAGATTACAGTAAAAATTATAAAGAAATTACAGAATTGAGAACGAAAGTAGAAGAATTAAATAAAAGTTTACAACATTATAAAACCATTGAAGACACGTTACAAAATACTTTATTAATGGCACAATCAACTGCTGAAGATGTGAAAAATGTTGCAAAACAACAAGCTGATCAAATTATCAATGAAGCAAAAGGGACAGCACAAAAACAAGCAAATGATTTAGAAAATGAAATCCTATCCAAAAAGAAAGAGTTAGAAGATGTAAAAAAACAGTTTGATATATATAAAGCAAAAATGGAATCATTATTGATTTCTCAGTTAGAGTTGTTAAAAGATATTAATAAAGAAGATAATTAATGCACAAAAGACTATCTAGAAGGTAGTCTTATTTTTAACATTATAGGAAATTGCATTTCCTATAATGTTAAAAAACATAGATGCACAGAAAAATTGCAAAGCAATTTTTCGCGTCGACAAATCTTATACGCTTCTTGCTAGACCTTAATTTAATATTGTTAGTTTAAAAAAGTAGAGTAAAGGTCTAGCGAAGCTAGATTTGTCCTATATTGAGAGAGTCATGATGACTTTCTTAATATATAAAAACACATTGAAGAGACAAATAGACATAAATTTTATGCTAATAAATGATAGTTAATGTCATATTAAATCAAAATAGAAAGTGGAAAAAAGAAAGAAAAGACAATAAGGGAAATATATTACAGAACTGTTAAATATATGTTACATTTGTATTAATCCTATTGACATTACAGGAAAAAAGAATAAAATATTAGTAAGTATTTCGATAGTATAAAATAGGGAAAGGAATTTATGAGAATCATAGCAGGAACAGCTAAAGGAACTAAATTATATACATTAGAGGGAAAAAACACAAGACCTACTTTAGATAGAGTCAAAGAATCTTTATTTAATATTTTACAAAATGAAATAAAGGACTGTTATTTTTTGGATCTTTTTTCAGGTAGTGGAGCAGTAGGACTAGAAGCAGCAAGTCGAGGTGCTAAAAAAGTTATTTTGTGTGAACAATCAAAAGAAGCTGTGCAAATTATAAAAAAGAATATACAGAAAACACATTTACAAGAAAAAGTAGAGATATATGCGTTAGATTTTATACGTTTTATACAAGATAAATTACATGAAAAACCAGATTTTATTTATATAGATCCGCCGTATAGGTCAGATTTTGCAGTAAAAGCAATTCGAGAATTTTTAAAGACAGAAAAAATAAAATGGAGTTCGATTTTTATCGTAGAAACAGATAGCGAACAAGAATTTATAAAGCAAATAGATGATTTGCCAATAGAAATAATAGACCATAGGAGGTATGGAAGAGCACATTTGATATTTTTGCAAAGGTGTCAAAGTGACAGAAAGGGGTAAAAACCATGGAAATATTTACATTGTTAGAAACATTGGAGGATTTATTAGAAAGAAGCAGGAATTTACCATTTTCTTCTAAAAGTGTTGTAGACAAAGATGAAATGTTAGATTTGATAAAAGAAATTAGAATAAAACTTCCGGATGAGCTGAAACAAGCTAAATGGGTAAAAGAAGAAAGACAACGTATTTTAGTAGAAGCCCAAAAAGAAGCAGATGGGATTGTAAAAGAAGCAGAAAATAGAATTATTGCGATGATAGACGAACATGAGATTACTAGAAAGGCATATGACCAAAAAACAGAAATCATTGAAACAGCTAATGAAATGTCTAGAGAAATTTCTAAAGGAACTAAAGAATATGCAGACAGTATTTTAGGAAATACAGAAAGTGTATTACATGAGACTTTGAGCAAATTAGAAACAAATATGAATGAAGCTTTAAAATTAATGGAAATTTCTTTGGAAGATACTATAAAAACAATCCAAAATAGTAGAAAAGAATTGAAATAATGAAAGAGAATAAGTCAGAAAGTCAGAGGTCAGAGGGAAACAAACTGACTTTGGCTTTTTGGCTTTTTTAAATAATAAGAAAAGGATGAAAGAAATGGCTAGAAAAAGAAGATATCAAAAAAGAAAAAAAACAGTATCTAAGATAGATTTAGCAGTAATTATATTAATTATATTAAGTATTTTATTAGCAGTTTTGATTTACACAAAATCAGGAATTGTAGGAGCTAAATTAAATGAAGTATTAGGTGGCATTATGGGAGTGATGCAGTATGTATTACCAATTGGGATTTTTGCTATTAGTATAAAACTTGCTTGTGAAGGAAGAGAAACGTTAACTTCTAAGCTAGTACAATATGCTATATTTTTAATTAGTCTTGCAATTGTATTTAGTGTATTTCAAATTTCCACAGGAGAATTACAATCTAATAAAGAATTATCTGAAGTTGTCAAAGATGCCTATTTTTTAGGAACACAAAGCAAAGGAGGAGGAGCAATTGGAGCAGTTGCGGCTATTCCACTTGCTAAGTTGCTAGGAGATGTTGGTGCCTTAATTTTATGTATTGGAGTGGCTTTGGTATTATTAGTATTTACTTTTGGAATTAGTATGTCAGATATTATTAATAAAATAGTAGAAAAAATGCAGGAAAGACGAGAAGAACATTTTGAAGAGAAACAACAAAGGATGCAACAAGAGGAAAAAGTAGAGACATTATCACAAAAAAGAAAAAGAGAAAAAGCAGAAAGATTGGCTCAAAAGGAATTAGAAAAACAAGCAAAACAAGAAAAATTACCAATGGACAATCAGATAAAAATCAACTTTGGTGGAAGAATTGTAGATGAAGAAGAAAGACCAGTATTAAAAAAATATGACCACAGTAAAGATGATTTGGAACCATTAACAAAAGATTCTAAAAAAGCAAAAATGGAAATAAGAGAGCAAGATATTCAGCCTGATGTGATAGAAAATAATTTATTCAGACAGGAAGACGAACAAAAAGAGGAAAAGAAAAAAGAGGTATTACAATTAGAGCACGCTATGACAGTAGAAGATGAACATTATGAATATCCACCTTTAGAATTATTAGGAAAACCATCTAAAAAAGCTTTGAAAGGTGGAGCGAAGCTATTAACAGATACAGCTACAAAATTACAAAAAACATTGTATAGTTTTGGAGTATCTGCTAAAGTAGAAAATGTGTCTGTGGGACCAACTATTACAAGATATGAACTAAAACCTGCTGAAGGTGTGCGTGTGAGTAAAATTGCAAATTTAGCAGATGATATTGCTTTAAATTTAGCAGCAGAAACCATTAGAATTGAAGCACCAATTCCAGGAAAACAGGCAGTAGGAATCGAAGTACCAAATAAAGAAAAAGAAGCAGTACATTTAAGAGAAGTTTTAGATAGTCCAGAATTTAGAGAAAGTAAATCCAAATTAACTATTGCTTTGGGAAAAGATGTGGCAGGAAATATTCAATTAGCAGATATTGCTAAAATGCCTCATGTATTGATTGCAGGTTCTACTGGTTCAGGAAAGAGTGTATGTATTAATACGATTATTACAAGTATTGTGTATAATAGTAAACCAAGTGAAGTAAAATTAGTAATGGTTGACCCAAAAGTTGTAGAATTATCTGTTTATAATGGAATTCCACATTTACTAATTCCAGTCGTAACAGACCCAAGAAAAGCAGCAGGTGCATTAGCATGGGCAGTACAAGAAATGGATGATAGATATAATAAATTTGCTGGCAAAGGGGTAAGAGATTTAAAAGGATATAATCATGCTATTGAAAAGGAAAATGAAACAGGAAAATTACCTCAAATTGTGATTATCATAGATGAGTTAGCAGATTTAATGATGGTGGCTGCAAAAGAAGTAGAAGAATCTATTTGCCGTTTGGCACAAAAGGCAAGAGCAGCAGGAATGCATTTAGTTATTGCAACACAAAGACCATCTGTAGATGTTATTACAGGATTAATTAAAGCAAATGTACCATCTAGAATTGCTTTTGCAGTATCATCACAAGTAGATTCTAGAACAATTTTAGATAGTGTTGGAGCAGAAAAATTATTGGGAAAAGGAGACATGCTTTTCTTCCCAGCAGGTGCACCAAAACCCTCTAGGGTACAAGGTGCTTTTGTAACTGATGAGGAAGTGGAAAAAATAGTAGATTTCATAAAATCCAATGGGACTGCTACTTATAGTGAAGATATTTTGGAAAGTATAGAAAATAGTAATAAAACAGATAAAGAGTTAGCACAAGAACAAGCAGCAGATGATGAAACAGACCCATTTTTAATGGATGCTATCCAAACTGTTGTAGAAACAGGGCAAGCTTCTACATCTTTTATTCAAAGAAGATTTAAGGTTGGATATGCAAGAGCAGGAAGAATTATTGACCAGATGGAAGAACGTGGGGTTATTTCTGGGTATCAAGGAAGTAAGCCTAGAGAAGTTTTGATGACTTTGGAAAAATTGAATGAATTAAAAATGGCTAAAGATCAAACGGTTCAAAATTAGTTAAGAAAAGAAAGGAGAAGAAATTTGCAAAAGAAAAAAGATAAGTTTTTCGAAAAAATTGTAAAGAAAAACTATAATGATGAATTAGAAGAAGTATTAGAAAAAAAGTATTTTGCCGAAAATGTAAAAAGTACACTCCTTAGTATGTTGTATCGTATAGAGGCTGCCTATAAAGATTATGAACAAGTAAAACAAAATGTGGAATCTAAAGAAGAATTTATTCAAAATATCATAGATATTATTGAGAAAAATTGTGAAGATATTAAATTAGTAAGACCTAATTCAGAAGAAAGTAAGATGCTTGGTAAAAAAACATTTTCAGTAGAAAAAAACAAGAAACGTATTATATGTTATCCAATTGAAAGAAAATTGTTATATGCTATTGCTAAAATTGGAAAAAATTCTAAAATTATAAAAAGTGAATATTTTTTGATAGATAAAACTTTATCAGATTTAATTAATACAGGAAATAATATTAATATGGTAGAACCACTTAGAGATTTTAATGGTTATTCATGGACAACGATTAGTAGAGAAATAGAAAGTATAGAACATAATTTAATTTATCAAAATCTTAGAATTTTAATAGGATATTCGTTTTTGGATAATTGGATAAAAAATCAGGAATTTATCATAGATTATTTAGAATTATTTCAAACTAGACTAGAAGAAAAATATGGAGAAAAAAATGCAAAAGATTGGTTAGAATTATTGAAAAAAATTTCTATTCTTTTAGAAATAAAATTTGATAATAAAGCTAAGAAAAAGATGATAGAAATAAAAAAAGAAATAGACAAAAAAACAGAAGAAGTACAAGACAATCAAAACTTTGTAAAACAAGTTGCTGCTGAAAAAAAAGAATTGACACAAGAAATTAAAAAAATAGATGAAACTGTAAATAATAAGCAAATGTTGCAGGAAGAATACTTGAAAAGAAATGAAAGTTTGCCATTAGAAAAGAAAATTTTTAGTGTCAGAATTTTATCTCAAATGATGGAAAAAGAAAGAGAAGAAAAAATAAAGCAATTGGAACATTTGAATTATTTATTAATACCAAAAAATTTTGTAGTATATAAAAAAGAATTAAAGGAAAAAGCAAAATATTTAGATTTGCTAGAAGTTGATAATGCAAAACAAATAAAAGAGACAATGCTAAAATTGCAAAAAAGTTTTTTAACATGTTTTGTAATGAAGATTCAGCAAACTCATATAAAGCAAGATATCATAAAATTATTATATGAATTTCGATATTATTGTTTATTACCATATGAAGTTGATAAAACTGTAATAGAAGAGAAAACTTTGCAAAAAAGTGTAAAAGAAGTGGGAATGGCATTATTCCAAAAAGCACAAAAAGAGAAAGTAATCGAATCGATTGTTGAAAATAAGGACCTAGAATATGCTATTTTAAAGCACATTTTTACAGTTAGAATCATTCGATTAGAAGATTTATATATTAAATTAACAAAAGAAAAAGATAAATTTTATTTACAATTATTTGATGAAGATGTTTTTGAAGAAAAAATAGAGATACCAGAGATAAAAGATTTAAACAAAAAAGAGTTACAAATTCGATTAAATAAGAAAATAAAATTATTTTTATAGGTGATACATCAGGAATAAAGAAAAGGTTTTGTAAAAGGGTTTGTTGTGTATAGAAAGGAAGGAAGAAAGCGTGAAAATTACATTTTTAGGAGCAACTAGAACTGTAACAGGTTCCAATTTTTTAGTAGAAGGTGCAGGTAAAAAATTTTTAGTTGACTGTGGTATGTGGCAAGGAAAAGCAGAAATGGAAGAAGAAAATAGACAGGATTTTGAATTTAATCCAGCAGAAATTGACTTTATGTTGTTGACACATGCGCATATAGACCATTCAGGGAGAATTCCTAAATTATATAAGGAAGGATTTAGAAATAAAATATATGCACATAAAGCAACTTGTGATTTATGTGCTTTGATGTTACCAGATAGTGGACATATACAAGAAATGGAAAGTCAATGGAAGAATAAGAAAAGAATGCGTAAAGGAGAAGAACCATTGCCTCCTATTTATACAGCAGAAGAAGCCGCAAGAAGTTTAGAAATATTTGAACCAGTACAATATGATGAAATTATAGAAATTACTCCACAAATACAGGTACGTTTTAATGATGCTGGGCATATGTTGGGGTCTAGTATGATAGAAGTATGGGTAGAAGAAGATGGAAAAAGAACAAAGGCTGTATTTACAGGAGATATTGGTAATAATGATATTCCATTATTAAGTTCTCCTACGATGATAGAAGATACAGATTATTTAGTTATGGAATCTACTTATGGAAGTAGGTTACATGTTAAAAATGAACAAAAAGCACAATTATTTTTAGATATTGTATCTGAGACATTAGATAATGGAGGGACAGTTGTAATTCCTTCTTTTGCAGTAGGAAGAACACAGGAAATATTATATGAAATTAATCATTTAAGAGATGACATGAAAGATGAAGAATTTAGGAGAAAATATAATACATTAATGAAAGCACCAGTATATGTGGATAGCCCATTGGCTATTTCTGCAACTGAGGTGTTTAAAGAAAATATGGATTTATTTGATGAAGAAACACAAGAAGAAATAATGAGAGGAGATAATCCATTAGAATTTTCGGGATTACAATTTACTAGAACAGCAGATGAATCTAAAGCATTAAATGAAGATACAAAACCAAGTATTATTATATCTGCTAGTGGTATGTGTGAAGTTGGAAGAATAAAGCATCATTTGAAACATAATTTATGGAACCCAAAAAGTACGATTCTTTTTGTTGGATATCAAGCTCCTGGTACATTAGGTTATAATCTTGTAAATGGTGCTAAAACAGTCAAAATATTTGGAGAAGAAATAGCAGTAAATGCAAGAATTGAGTATATAGAAGGCTATTCAGGTCATGCAGATCAAGAGTGGTTAATGAATTTTATTTATTCTTTTATTCAGAAACCAAAACATATTTTTTTAGTACATGGGGAACCAGAATCTCAAGATGTTTTAAAAGCGAAAATTAATCAAGAAACTCGGAATTGATGTTACTATTCCTGTATTTGGCGAAACTTATGAATTAACAGAAAAAGTGGAAATGACTAATAAATTAGAAAGAAAAGTAACAAAGACATTACGCTTAGATATTGTAGAACGATTAGAAAAATTAAAAGAAGAAATGAAAGATATGGATACTTTTGTAAGACAGGATTTACAAGATGTTAACTTAAGAGATGAAGATATCTTTAGAATTAGTGAAAAAATTAAAGATTTAGAGAAACAAATTCTAAATGTCATTGAGGGTTAAAAACTTTTAAATAGTAATAAATAAAAAAGGAAAGAGATAGTCGAAGTCTTAGAAAGGAATAGAAGTTAAGATGGAAAATAAATATTTAAATGAGGCAATTATTGGAAATAAAAATATGTTAGCAACTTTTACAGGAAAGGGAGAATTACAAAGATTGTGTTTTCCTAATAAAGAAATAAAGCAATATATTAATTTTTTCCATACAGGAGTAAAAATAAATCAATCAGATTTGATTTATTTACATGATGATATTAATAATGTTTATAAACAATATTACGATACAGATACGAATATTTTAAATACAGAAGTTACCAATACTTATTTTAATTTAAAAATATTGCAAACAGACTATATGTTGATGAAGGAAGATGTATTAGTAAAAAGATATACTTTATTAAATGAAGCAAAAATAGATTTAGATGTGAAATTTTATATTCATTCAGAATTATTATCTGATTTTAATAATTGGGTAGGATGTAAAATGGTAGATGGTGGAATGATGCAATATGCTTATGATTTTACATTTTCTACTTTTGCAAAAGGATATTCTTTGCTTAGTCATCAAATAAATGGGAGTAAAGAAAGAATTAAAAGAGGAGAAATTCAAGATAAAGATTATATCGGAATGTCTAAAGATTCTAGTATCAGTTATGATTTAGGAATTATTAGACCAAATGAGAAAAAGGTAATAGAAATCTGTGTATTAATTGGGGAAAATCAAAATGTATCTCAAGTAGAAGATGAAATAGAAAGAATCAAGAAAATAGATTTAAATAAAGAGTATACAAATGTTAAATCCTATTGGAGAAAATATGTTAAATCACATAATGGTTTAAATATCAAAGAACCAAAAAATAGTTATGAAGAAAAAATATATGAAATTTATAAAAGAAGTATTTTATTATTTCCATTATTAACGAATCCAGAAACAGGAGGAGTTATCGCATCACCAGAGATAGATGAAACTTTTTCGAAATGTGGAAGATATGCTTATTGTTGGCCAAGAGATGCTGTTTTTATCACAAAAGCATTGGATATTTTAAAGATGGAAAAAGAAGCAGACAAGTTTTATCAAGTATTCTGTAAAAAAACACAAAGTAAAAATGGAATGTGGGAGCAAAGATTTTATACAGATGGTCGTTTAGCACCTTGTTGGGGATATCAAGTGGATGAAACGGCAAGTGTTGTATATGGTGTATTTGAACATTATCAATATACAAAATCGGAAAAATTTTTAAAAGAAAACTTGCAAATGTGTGAAAAGGCAATTGAATTTTTGAAAAGATATGTACAAGATTGGTTAGGATTAGAAGCAAAAGAAGAACAAGATAAAGATAAGGTACAAGAAGAAATAGAAAGTCAAATGCAGAATAATAAAGGGCATAAGTATCATGTCAGTTACGACCTTTGGGAAATGTGTGAAGGAATTCATTTATATTCTTTATCTAGTATTTATGCAGCATTTGAATGTATTTTGAAAATCTATAAAATATTGGGAAATAAAGCTTCCGATTTTGAAAATAATAGACTAAAAGAAGAAAAAATATTAAAGAACGAACGTGAATTAGAGAAATTACAAGTGGGAATAAAAAAATATATTAATGATAGCTTGTATGATGAAGAAAAGAAATCTTATGTTAGAAATGCAGAAGATAAAAAAATGGATATCAGTCTTTTAGGATTAGTTACACCGTTTAAAGTTTTTAAACCAAAAGAAAAGAAGATTTTAAATACGATTGAAAGAATCAATTTATCTTTAAGGACATATACAGGGGGATATCAAAGATTCGAACAAGATCATTATATGAATGGAAATCCATGGCCAATAGCTAATTTATGGATGACATTGTATTATCTTGAAACAGGAGAAAAAAGGAAAGCAAAAGAAACTTTTGATTTTGTTGTAAAGACTTGTGGAAAACATTATTTCTTGGGTGAACAAATAGATAATAGTACATTAAAACCTAATTGGGTAATTGGACTTGGTTGGTCACATGCAATGTTTATTATTGTGTTGGAAAAACTTTATGGCTATTAAGGGACAGTCCCATAATAGCCAAAATTGGTTACTTTTGGGACGGGTCAAAATGTTATCAAAAAGGAAATGGGGTCTATAAATCGAATATATCATTGAATATAGATGAAAAGAGGCTAATGGATAGTCTTTTTTGTTAGATAGATTTTTAATTAAAATTTAATGAAAATGATAGAAGAATAAGAGAATTTGTGATATGGTGGAAATAATGAATTACCATATAATAATAGTATAGGAGAAGGTTTATGAAGCAAGATATTTTATTTCCAGATTATAATCATAGTATATTGAATTTAATAACTTCAATATTAAAATATTATAAAGTAAGTACACAATATAATACTTTAGAAAAGATAGACCAGTTCTTAGAAAAACAATATAAAAATATTGTTTTAGTAATATTAGATGGAATGGGAGAAAATATTTTAAGGCAAATATCTCCAGATGGGATATTTTCACAAAATAAGATAGATTGTATTACATCTGTATTTCCTTCTACTACAGCTGCTGCAATGACTACTTATTATTCAGGAAAACCTCCTATAGAAACTGGTTGGATAGCTTGGTCGCAATATTTTAAGGAATATGGTAGAAATATAGATATATTACCCGAAACAGATTCTTATACTGGTGAAAAACTCAATTTAAAAAGCTTAAAAATTCAGGATATCATTGGATATAAAAATATATATGAGCAAATACAGGAAGAAAGTAAAAATATTAAAACATATGAAGTTATGCCAAGTTATTGTACTAAGAAAACGAAAGTGACAATGGTTGCAGATACAATAGAAGAGATGTGTGAAAGTATAATTACTTTATGTAGAAATAATGAAGATAAGTTCATAATGGCATATCATGATAATCCTGATGGTATTATTCACAAAAATGGTTGCTATTCAGAAGAAACAAAGATATTTCTTTTTCAAACAGAAAAAGAATTTGAAAAGATGTTGGAACAATTACAAGATACTGATACATTGTTAATACTTTCAGCAGATCATGGTCATCAAGATATTAATGAGAGCATTGATATTTTGGAATTAGATGAAATACAACAATGCTTAGTAATGCCTCCAACTTTAGAATCGAGAATGGTTGGATTTTTTGTGAAAGAAGATAAAAAAATAGAATTTGAACAATTATTTAATAAAAGATTTAAAGATAAGTATATTTTGTACTCTAAAAAAGATTTAATTGAAATGCATTTATTGGGATATGGATGTCAGCATAGTAAAATTGAAGATTTTATAGGTGATTATGTAGCCATAGCAATATCGGATGAAGGA
>CALXCD010000017.1 GCA_944386715.1 uncultured Clostridia bacterium | reverse complement strand
TATTAAAGACTGAAACCTTTTAATATCAAAGGTTATCAGTCTTTTACTCTTTTACAACTGTCAAATTTAGGATTATACTATTATTGGCAATTTATTGCAACATTTTTTTAAAAAAATTTTATCTTCTTCTATCACTTGCTCTTGGATCTTCAAATTCTTCATCTAATTCATGGATGACTTCTTCTGGTTTTTTGTCCTCTTTTTTCTTTTCTCCAAACTTTTCTTTTACAAATTCACTATCTGGTTTTCCATCTTTATAAAATCCCCATCTGGTTGCTAGTTGGTTATAACTTACCTTTTCTCCATCAGATAATTCCACATATTCTTCTTGTGGTTGTGGGTGAGTATGTGATTTTGTATCTTTTTTGCCATCTAAATCTTCTGCCTCTTTTTCTCCACAATCTGGATGTCTTTTTTCATGTTTTGTGATTTCTTGATAACCTTCTTCTACAGAGCGATATCCATCATTATATTCTTGTGCTAGTTTTAAAGTATCTATATCAGTTCCTTCGACCGGATTTTTGGCATTTGAGGTTTCTAATTGTCTGTCTAAACTTTTATTTCCTTCTATTCCTTTTCCTCCAATTGTTTTTCTTGGCGAATGATATACTTCTACTTCCCCATATTGCGCTTTTTCAATTCCAATTGTTCCTTCCCCTAATTTTAATCTTGTTAGTACATCACCTTTTTGCACTTCATCATTTTGTTTTACTTGGTAATTTCTTTCATTTGGGTTAGTTCCTTCTTGGGTATCATTTTCTAAATCTAATGCTTGTACATTTCCTTTTTTTGTTATCACTACTGCTTCATATCGAGAGGTATGTCCTTGTTCTTTTTGTCCTTTCTCATTTTTTAGATTTTTTAAGTCGTCTGATTCTACTATTCCCATTTTTAATGGTTCATCACCGTTTTTAAGTTTAGGCATTTTTTTATTATCTTGTAATATTTGCCCTAAATTACTCATGTCTGTTACTCTCGTGTCCATATCCACTTCTTGTTTAATATTGATATCTTTTATTTTATTTTGTTGTTTTGGTTGTTTTTTTATTTGCTGTTTTTGCTCTTTTTCTTGTTCTTTTTTATGTTGCAATTTTTCTTGTTGTTTTATTCTATTTTGTCTCATTTCTTTATCATACCCTGTTTTTTGTTTTACCCCTTGTTCTTGCATTTGTAGTTTCTGAGCTATTTCCCATATTTTGATTCTTTCTAAAAATTGTTTTAATTCTTCTTTTTCTGTTGGAGATATTTTATTTTTCTGTTCCGTTTCCTTAATATTTGCTGATATTGCATTTTCTAATGTGTCTTGCCTAAATATGATGGTTTCTCCTGGCATTTTAGGAGTATAGACACCTATTAATTCTAAGTAATAATATTTAAAGTATTCTTCTTCTTTTTTTAGGATAATATCTTTTGTTTTTTCTTCTATTTCTATTTGTCCTATCATTTGTATGTTTTCATGTTGTTCTTTCATTTTTTCTAGTATTTTCAATATATTTACTTGCTTTAACAATTCTACTATTTGTTTTTTTACATCTTCTGTTATGCTGTTATTATTTAATTGCTTTTTGAAAATAATTTCTTGCTCTGCCATTTGTGGGAGATATGCTCCTATTAATTCTAGTGCATAATATTTGAATAAATCTCTTTCTTCTTTTAATATTATTTCTTTTTGTTTTCCTTCTATTGTTGCCTTTCCTAAAACTTGCATTTAGTTCACTCCTTTTTAGGTGCGTTTTTTCTTATTTTACAGCAAGTAATAAAATTTAGCAAGTATTAAATTTGTGTTAATTTTTTGTTAGTGTACAGTGTACCGTTTACTAACTTTTTATGTTTTTTGGTGATTTTGTGCAGTTAAAAAATAAATGTGTGATTGCATTTATTTTTATAAATCACACATTTCCATTATTGTATTATTGCCAATTTAAGATTGGATATCCATTATTTATTTTATTAGTATCTTCTTTAAAGCAATTTTCAGAATTTATTACAGATAAAATAGAAGGCATGTTATTGATATTATCTATATTTTCTATATTATTTTTTGTGACATTCTCTGATTCAGCTCCAATTGCTTTTTCTGCTGTTCCTACCAACCATTTTGAATCTTTTATTATTTGATTTTGAGTATATCCGGTTAAAGATCCTAAAATTATTATATTTCCCATTGCATTTAATTTTCCAATATTGCAACAGTTATTGATTTCTCCATTTTGTGCATTTGATTCAATTCCAGCTATATAAATTTTATTATTTTTACAATCTATTTCTCCCAGATTGTAACAATTTTGAATAATATTTCCTCCTCCTAGCATAATACCAGCAACATATAAATCCCCCACATTTTCATTATCAAAATATACTTTTATGTTTCCAGTATTATAACAATTTGATATTGATTTAGCATTGCCAATACCTGAAATATTTTTTATTCCACTATTTTCTCCTGTAACTACTATTTCTCCCGTATAATAGCAATTTCTTGTTTCATTACTTAGACCTATTCCAGAAACCATTACTCCATTTATATTTGTCGAATTAATATTTATTTTCATATTAGAACTACACTGGTTAATGATATCTCCTGAAAATAAACTCTGTGCAACTATTCCTCCTGTATAAATATCTTTAATTCCATTAGCTTGTACATTTATTTTTCCTGATGACTCACATTGTTCCACCTTTCCTAAATTTCTGCCAGCAATTCCCCCTAATAATAAATGCAAATTATTTGTACTGCCATTTATATTTACATTCTCTACTTTTAATCTTTTTATAGTTCCACTATTAGTACTAAATAATCCAGCTATTGTTACATATTCTGAATTTTCTATATTTTGATATAAATTATATATCGCATTAAAATTCCCATCAAAAGTTCCTTTAAAATAGTCTATACTAATATTACTATCATAAATTGTTCCTATAGGTTTAAATCCTTCTTTCGAAGTTAATAATGTTTTTAATTCTCCATTATATCCATATTCGCCATAATCTGTCCTTAATGGGTCTACATATGATTTGCTAGAATTAAAATCTAGACTTAATCCTAGTTTTACCGTTTTTCCTTCATATGTGTTGCCATTTGTTACATCATGTGCAAAAAATACTAAATCTTCTATACTATTTATTACATAAGTATCTGTCCCTTCTGTTTCTAATACTCCTGGATTCCCATCTGTTACTTGTTCTACTTCTATTCCATTTGCGTATTCATTAATAAAGTCTGCTTGCTTTTCTAAATCATATTTTTCTTCTTTTTCTGCTTGTTCTGTTTCTGTTTTGGCTTGATTTGCTCTTGTAATTATTCCATTATTTCCTGTTAGAGTTGCAATTGTTACTCCAACTAGTATTAGCAATACTACTATTGTAACTATTAGCGCTATTAATGTTATTCCAAATTCATTTTGATTTCTACTTTCTAATTTTTCTCTTACTATTACTTCTAATTTTTTCATTCTTTATTATATCTCCCTCCTCTTTTGTTTGAATATATAATATAGTTCTTGTTACTTTTTTTCTATGGATTCTTGTTTTTTTACCGTTTACTTTTTTACATAATTTCATTACAGTGTATTTCTATGGATCTTTCTGCCTTTAATGGTTTTCCTTCTTGATTCAAAAACATATATCCCTCTAATATCCTTAATTCACTTCCATATATCATAATAAATATTGTTCTATATACGATGTAATTTTCACAGGCATTAAAAAATGTGCTTAACTCTTCTTTTGTTAGCACATCTTTCATTTTTCTTTTTTTCCTATGCATTGGCAATTGTTTTTTATTGCTTAATTCATCTAATGTTACCTCATACATGAACCTTATCACACTATTGCAGTAATCTATACTCCTTTCTGATAATTCTCTTTCTTCTTTTTAATATTTTAGTAAAAAATCTCTTAATTCTTCTATTTTACTTCTTCCATAGTTTTTTAATATCTTATTATATCTTTTGTTTTTAGTATATAGCTTTCTTCTGTCCAATGTGAAAATCCTCGCATTTTCATATCTTTTTTGTCTAATAATTTGGGTTCACTTCATTATTTTTTACAATTCATCTTTTAAATATGTGAAAATTTGATTTTTACCAAATTTTGTTAGTAGGAAACTTTTGCTATTACTACATTTTATTTTTTTCATAAGAGAACAAAACTACTAGTAACCTTTTATTGTTAATCTTGTTCTATAAAATTTAATGATATTTATTTTTTATAAAACCAAATTTTATTAATATCGTTCTTTATATTTATCATTAAATAAATATAATATAGTATAAAATTAAAACTCTATTGCCAAGCAAGTATTGGATAACCATTATTTATATTATTTATATCTTCTTTAAATTTTTCTCCTAAATTCTGTACCAAGTTTTTCATTTCTTCATCATTTTTTACTTCAACCCCATTTATAGGTATTAGTTCATTAGAATTGTTTACCGTATTTTCTAAATAGTAGTTATTTTCAAGTTTTAGTATTTCTCCGGATACAACATAGTTTGCTATTGCTCCACCTAATGTAGAAAATGTTATATTTTTACTGTTATAACAATTTTCTATATAATTATTAGTTCCTTTACCATAAATTCCCACAATACCACAAACACCTGATACCTTAGTTGTCCCTGTTACAATCGCATTATTGTAACAGCTATTAATTTTCATATCATATCCCCAACCAACAATTCCTGCTACTCCTTGGTTTCCACTTATCTGTCCTAAATTATAACTTTCTATTATTTCAGCACCTTCTGCTTCCCCTATAATTCCTCCTATATATTTAGTTTCAGAGTTATTATTATCGGAAACAACACCATAATTTGCACAGTTTTCTATTGCACTACTTCTTAATGTTCCTGAAATTCCTCCAACCATTTCTATACCAAATACTTGTCCATTATTTATACAATTTTTCATACTGCTATTTTCCTTACATGAGCCTGATACTCCACCAATTATATTGTTTCCTCTTATTTTTCCAAAATTGACAGAACCAATACATTCACAATTATTATCAAGGATTCCTACAACTCCTCCTCCTATTTGAGTTTCGACTTCAATATTAGCATAATTTTTACAATTTATCACTCTTGCACCATTATAAGCATAACCGACAACTCCTCCTGCCACTAATTTGCCTTTTATACTACTATTTTCTCCCATATTTAAATTTTCTACTATTGCTCCATTTGATATTAGTCCAAAAAAGCCCTTTACCTTATCTTGCGTCTCAATATTAAGTCCATTAACACTATATCCTTGTCCATTAAAAATTCCACAAAATGGTTTGTTTTCTTCTGCATCTGGAGTTGAACTTGTTTGAGGATAATATCCTATAGGTTCCCATTCTTCATTTATATCTAATGTTATATTAGAAGTTAGTACTATATATTTTCCTTCATATGTATTTCCAGCATTTACATCATCCCTAAAATTTTTTAAATCTTCTTCATTATTGATATACAAATCTACTTTTACCTCATCTATTTGACCATTTTTTATTTCATATATTTTATTATTCACTCCCACTTTAAAAGTTCCATATCCATTATCTGAAACCACTACATCCCTATCGTTAAATTGATTATCTATTGCTTCTTGTAAATTATTTAAATTTAATTTTTGATATCCATTTTCTCCTATTTGTGCTTCTGATACTGCCATAGCTATCTTATCTCTATCAGATGCCTTTTCATTTTCCTCCTTTACTTGCTGTGCTTTTGTTAATAATCCATTATCACCTTTTAATGTTGCAATCGTCACTCCTGCTAGTATTAGCAATACTATTATAGTGATAACAAGTGCTATTAATGTGATTCCTTTTTGATTTTTTACTTCTTTTTTTGTTCTCATTTTTTATTTTCCTCCTTTTGTTTTTTCCTTTTCTTCTTTTGCTATTCTTTCCAAATTTACATCTTTTATTCTTTTTAAATTATCATTTATCCCCCCTTTCATTATGTCTACTTTCGTATACTGTACGTCCTTATTTCATGCGGTTATTATAACAATATATAAATTGTTTGTAAACGAATTTTTATCCACATTTATTCTCTATAATTCGTGTTTTTTTGCAAGTTACATAACCTAAAAACTTGCTTTTTATCTTTTAGTTGTGTTATACTTAATTTGTAATACATAAATTACAAAGAGGATAAAGTATGAAAAAAATAATAGAAGAAGCTATTTCTCAAGAAACTGAATTCTTAGAAATAGTAGAAGAGTTAACTACAAATGAAACGGTTCAACAAATGAAGAATTTTAGACAACATTATCAAACAAGTTGTTATGACCATTGTTACTTAGCAGCTTATTATTGCTATGTCATTTGCAAAAAATATCATTTAGATTATCGTTCTGCTACAAGAGCTGCTATGCTTCATGATTTGTTTTTATATGATTGGAGAAAAAGACAACCTGATAGAAAAGGTTTACATGCATTTACCCATGGAAAAACTGCCATGAATAATGCCTGTCGTTTATTTGATTTAAATGAAAAAGAAAAAGATATGATTCTAAAACATATGTGGCCAGTTACCATTGCTTTTCCAAATTCCGTCGAAGGTCTTATTTTAACTTTTGTGGATAAGTATTGTGCCATGTCTGAAACTTTTGAAGAAATGAAATCACGTTTATTTGACAAAAAATCTTTTCGTTATTTATACACTTTTTTAAGTTTTATACATATTCGTTTTTAATAAAGAAATGAAATAGAATTAAATTATCTATTTTATTTCTTTTTTTCGTTTTTTTTCATATATTTAAGATAAAAAGAAAGGATGAAAAAGAATGAAAAAAATTTTATTTAAAGGCTGTGGTACAGCCATTGCTACTCCATTTAATGACAATGGAGTGAATCTAAAAGAATTTGAGAGATTATTAAAGTTTCAACTAGATAACCATGCAGATGCTATTATTGTATGTGGTACAACAGGAGAATCTTCTACTATGTCAAAAGAAGAAAAAACACAGGCTCTACAATGTGCAATAGAAACTATTCACCATAAAATCCCTGTTATTGCTGGAGTTGGTAGTAATAGTACAAAGCAAACTATTGAAAATGTGAAACTTGCAGAGTCTCTAGGTGTAGATGGACTTTTAATTGTTACTCCTTATTATAATAAATGTACTCAAGCAGGTATAGTTACTCATTATCAAAAAATTGCAAATGCTACTACTTTACCTATTATTTTATATAGTGTCCCTAGCAGAACAGGTGTGAATATAGAGCCTAAAACTTGTTTAGAACTTTCTAAGCTATCTAATATTGTTGCCATTAAAGAAGCTAGTGGAAATTTATCACAAATAGCTGAAATCGCTCATTTATGTGGAGATGACTTATTTATTTATTCTGGAAATGATGACCAGATATTACCTGTTTTGTCTTTAGGTGGAATTGGCGTTATTTCTGTTTTATCTAATGTAATGCCAAAATATACACATGATATGGTTTCCTATTTTTGGAATGGTGATATTACAAAATCTACCCAAATGCAGTTAGATTCTCTACCTTTAATAAAGGCTCTATTTTCTGAAGTAAATCCAATTCCTGTAAAAGCTGCTTTAAATATGTTAGATTTTGATTTTGGAGTGCCAAGATTACCTCTTACACCGATGACCACTGAGAAAGAAAAAAATTTGAAACATGAATTATTTACTTTGCTAAAGAAATAAGAAGAATGGAATATGTCTTATAAAATTATGATATTAAAAAAATTAGCATTGATTTTAGATTTGCATAACAGCAATTTTCAATCAATGCCATATTTTTATTTAAGCTTTTTTATCTTCTTCTTTTACTTCTTCAACAACTTCTTCTTTTACAGTATCTACCACTTCTTGTACTTCTACATTTTCAGTTTCAACAGCTGGATTTTCTTCTGGTGCTGCTTCTACTGGTGCTTCTTGTGTTGCTACTTCTTCGTTTGTTGCTGGTTCTTCAACTAAGTCTTCTTTTAATGTAATTTCTCTATCTTCAATTCTTGCTCCTATTTGTTCTTTTGTCTTAGCAGCTTTACCAACTCTATCTCTTAAGTAGTACAATTTAGCACGTCTTGCTTTACCAACTCTTACTAATTCTACTTTTTCTACTAATGGTGAATGTACTAAGAATGTTTTTTCTACTCCTACTCCATAAGAAATTTTTCTAACTGTAAATGTTTGGTTTAATCCTCCACCTTGAACTTTAATAATAATTCCTTCAAATACTTGGATTCTTTCTTTATTTCCTTCTTTAATTCTTACGTGTACTCTTACTGTATTACCAACTTTTAATTCTGGTATTTTATTTTTTAGTTGTTCGTGTTCAATAGATTTTATAATATCCATTTTAGAATTTCCTCCTTCTTCTTTTTAAGCAGGGAAAATTTTTCTTCCTCTGCCTTTACGAGCGGTGCATCTAGATTTGCACTTCGTTATTGCCTTTTTCTTTTAAAAGGTCTGGTCTTTTTTGTTTCGTTATTTTGAATGCTTGTTCTTGTCTCCATTTTTCTATGTTTCCATGGTGTCCTGTTAATAATATTTCTGGAACTTTTTCTCCTTGAAATATTTCTGGTCTTGTGTATTGTGGATATTCTAGTAAGCCATTTGAAAAACTTTCTTCTTTTACAGAATCTTCTTTTAAAACACCTTCTACATATCTACTTACACTATCCATTAACACCATTGCAGGAATTTCTCCTCCTGTTAAGACATAATCTCCGATTGAAATTTCTTCATCTACAATTTTGTCTAATACTCTTTGGTCAATTCCTTCATAATGTCCACATAAAATAATTAAATGGTCTTGTTTTGCTAGTTCTTCTACTTTTTTTTGATTTAATGATTTTCCTTGTGGTGACATATAAATAACTTTGGCATCTTTGCTTGCAACAGATTGGTAAGCATCATATACTACATCTGGCATCATTACCATACCTGCACCACCACCATATGGGGTATCATCCACTTTTTTGTGTTTATCTTTTGAAAAATCTCTGATATTAACGGTTTGTAATGTTATTATCCCTTTTTCCATGGCTTTTCCAAAAATACTTTGTTTCATTATTTCAAACATTTCTGGAAATAGTGTTAACACATCAAATTTCATATTTCCCCCTAATCTAGCAATCCTTTCATAACATGAACAATGATTTTTTGATTTTCTATATCAATTTCCTTAATGACATCTTGGATGGCTGGTAATAATGTTTGTTTTCCTAAAGAATCTTTTACCACATAAATATCATTACTTCCTGTGTTATAAATATCGTCTAGAATTCCTAATAAAACATCTTCTTCTGTATAAACAGATAATCCCAACAAATCTACGATATAATAGGTATTTTCTTCTAAAGGCTCCTCTTCGTTTCTATCTATTTTTAAATAACTATTTCTTAGTAGTTCTGCTTGTTCGATTTGGTCAATCCCTCTTAATTTTAGAATCACCATATCTTTATGATATTTTATATTTTCTATTTCATATTCTTTTTTACTATTTTTTTGCTCGATATTTATTTTTTTTAATTTGTCAAATCTTTTGATATCATCTGTAAAAGGTTTTACTTTTACTTCTCCTTTGATTCCAAAGGTATTTACAATTTGACCAATTTCTAATTCTGATGTCATATTTTTTCTCCTATTATCCCATAAATTCTACTGTAACTTTCTTTTGTTCTTTTGTTGCTACAGCTTTAATTAGTGTTCTAATAGATTTGGCAAGTCTTCCTTGTTTTCCGATAACTTTTCCCATATCACTATCTGCTACTTTTACTTCTAATACAATGGATTTTTCTCCTTGTATTTCTTTAATTTCGACAGCTTCTTTGTTATCTACAAGGTTTAAAATGATGGTTTGTAAAATTTCTTTCATTTTGTTTTCCTCCATTTACTTGCTTTCTTATGCATTTTCTATTAATTTTTTAACAGTGTCTGTTGGTTTTGCACCGTTTTTTATCCATTTTTCAACTTTTTCTTTATCTAAATTGATTGTTGCTGGATTTGTCATTGGATCATATGTTCCAATTTGTTCGATGATTTTACCATCTCTTGCTTTTCTAGAATCAGCTACCACAATGTGATAAAATGGAGCTTTTTTCTTTCCTTGTCTTTGTAATCTGATTTTTACCATTTTTTTCACCTCCAAATTTTTATCTATATAAATTTAAAAATTTAATAACAATTTAATGATGACTTAAAATTTAAAGTTTTTTAATGCATTTTCATCTATTCCCTTCATCCACTTTTTCATGCCACCTTTGTTATTTTGCATTTGTTTCATCATTTTTTGTGTCATTTCAAAAGATTTGATGAATTTATTGATGTCTTGTACTGTTGTTCCACTTCCTTTTGCAATTCTTTGTCTACGACTTGCATTTAAAAGTCTTGTATCTCTTTTTTCTGCTTTTGTCATAGAACAAATAATGGCTTCTATTTTGTTAAATTCTTTATCATCTACTTTTAAGTCTTTGATTTGATTCATTCCTGGTATCATTTTTAATAAAGATGAAAAAGAACCCATTTTTTTGACTTGTCTTAATTGTATTAAATAATCATCTAAATCTAGTTCTTTTTTCTTTAATTGTTTTTCTAGTTTTTCTGCTTCTTCTAGGTCAAAAGTTTCTTCTGCTTTTTCGATGATAGATAAAATGTCTCCCATTCCTAAAATTCTTTGAGCCATTCTATCTGGATGGAATTCTTCAATATCACTTAACTTTTCTCCTGTTGCTGCAAACTTTATTGGCTTTCCTGTTACTTTTTTAACAGATAAAGCAGCTCCACCACGAGTATCACCATCTAACTTTGTTAAGACAACACCATCTATTCCAAGAGCTTCATTAAACTTTTCAGAAACATTTACCGCATCTTGTCCTGTCATACTATCTACTACTAATAGGATTTCATGTGGTTTGATGGCTCCTTTTAGATTTTTCAATTCATCCATAAGTGCTTCATCAATATGTAATCTACCTGCTGTATCTAAGATAACAACATCATTTAATTTCGTCATGGCAACTGACATCGCTTGTCTTGCTATGTGTACGACATCTTTGGATGTTTCATTTGCAAAGACTGGTATATTTAGTTGTTTTCCTACTACTTGTAATTGCTTAATTGCTGCTGGTCGATAAACATCACAGGCTACTAGTAATGGATTTTTTCCTTGTTTTCTAAAAAGATTTGCTAATTTTCCTGCTGTTGTTGTTTTACCAGAACCTTGTAATCCTACTAGCATAATGATAGTAGGGGGATTTGGTGTAAAGTTTACTTTACTTGTTGTTCCTCCTAGCAATTCTACTAGTTCATCTTTTACGATTTTGATAACTTGTTGCCCTGGTGTTAAAGATTTTAAGACATCCTGACCTAATGCTTTTTCTTGAATGGTATTATTGAATTCTTTTACAATTTTGTAGTTGACGTCGGCTTCTAACAGGGCAAGTTTTACCTCTCTTAACATTTCTTTTAAGTCAGATTCTGTAATTCTTGCTTTTCCTCTTAATTTTCTTGTGATTTCTTGTAATCTAGATGATAGTCCTTCAAAAGCCATACTTCCACTCCTTTTCTTGTTTAGCTTATACTAAACAATTTAATTCTTTTTTAATACTTTCTAATACATTTGATATTTGTTTGTCAGAATAGTCTTTTTGGATTTTGGTAAGTTCTAATAAAACTTTTTCTATTCTTTTTTCTTGATTTAACGTCCTTTTCATAAACATCAGCTTTTCTTCGTATTCGAAAAGTTTTTTCTCTCCTTTCTTGATAATGTCTCTAACTGCTTGTCTTGTGATGTTGTTGTTTTCTGCTATTTCTGATAATGACAAGTCGTTATTACAGTAGTCGTCTATGAATTCAAATTGTTTTTTGGTTAACAATTTTCCATAAAACTCACATAACATGCTTAGTTTTACTTTTTCCTCCATATTCTTCTACCTCTTTCATTGAAACTTTTCCTTAACTACTCATTTATCATGTTTTTTTGCACTACTTTTTGTAATACTTTTTGTAATGCTAATATACTTTACACTATTTTTTTGGTTTTGTCAAGTGTTTTTCTCAAAAAAATGAACTTTGAGAAGGTTTCCCAAAGTTTATAATACATATATTAAAATACAAAGTAGATGTAATAAGCTTCCTATCAGACATAATAAATGAAAAATTGAATGCATCCATTTATGTTTTTTTCCTACCCCATAAAGGATAGCTCCTACTGTATAGGCAATTCCTCCTAATAATAGAAGTAAAAATCCTGCTGTTCCTAAGCTTTCTATTACTACATTAATTTTAACTACAATACACCATCCCATGATTAAATAACAAATCATAGAAAATTTTTGAAATTTTTTCAAGTCTATTGCATTTAATATGATTCCTAAAATGGCTAATCCCCATATAATTCCAAATATTGTCCATCCCAGTACTGGATTTGCTTCTCTTAATGTACATAGTGCAAAAGGTGTATAAGAACCTGCTATTAAGAAATAAATCGTGCAATGGTCAATTACTTGAAATACTTTTTTGGCTTTGCAAGTAGGTCTTAATCCATGATAAATGCTTGACATGGTATATAGTACTACTAAACTTATCCCAAATATAACTCCTGATACCACACCATAACCATTATGATGTATGGCTGCTATGACACTACATAATACAATTGCAACAATCCCTATTGCAGCTCCCACAATATGAGATACCATATTAAAGATTTCTTCTCCTTTAGAATAAGCTGGTAATATTCTATCTTTTAATTTTGTTCTTTTCATTGATTCCTCCTGATTGCTTTTGCTTTTTTATTATATTCCTTTTGGGATGAAATTGCAATATTTTTGTTTATTTACTTATTCTATTTTCCATTTTTGTAATTCTTTTTGTAATTCTTTTAAAACTTCACTGTTAAATTTCTCTATATTTTGTTCTTCTTTTTCATTGTTTTGTTGGATTAATCCTTTTGCTCTTAAATTTTGCAATTTTCTATTCATTCTTCCTTTTTCTTGTTCTAACAATTGTATCAATTCTCTCTTATTTTTAGCCATATTCACATCTTCTTCTTTTTCTTTTTCATGTTCTTTTAATTCTTTTTGCACCTTTTGTTCAATATATTCTTTTAATTTATCTTGGTCTAACATTTTTTGTAAGATGGTATTATTTTTAGCAAGGTCTATAAATTCTACTAACTCTCTTGTTAAGTGTTTTTTTAGTGTTGGAAAAGAATATGCGTATATTTCTGACAAGCTTTCTTCTAATGTCATATTTTGTTTTTGTATTTTTTCTTGATTTAAAATTAGTTTTTCTTTTAAATGTATTATTTCTAATTTTAATGATTGTATCTTTTTATCTCCTGTTATTTTTCCTAAAAAATTTATTTCTTCTATTTTTATGTTTTCTTGTTCTTGTTCTTGTTCTATTTTTTCTAATTGGGAATCTTTCATTAATCTTTGTATTTTTTGTGCAAATATTTTTTGAAAGTATTTTTTTATTTCTATTTCATATTGTTTTTCAAAATGTTTTTCTAGTATTTCTTTTAAGATTTTTTCTCTTTCTTTATCTTTTCTCATGTTTTCTTTTTTGGATTCTTCTTTTTCCTCTTTTGTTTTTTCTCCTATATTATCTTTTTCAGGATATTCTTTTTGTTTTACCCATTGTTTTATTTCTTCTATTTGAATTGGAATTTTTGTTTCTTCTATAGAAAGAATGGGATAAGAAATTTCTAACTCTTTTGCTAAAGTCACATATTTAAGTTCAATTTCTTTTAATCTATAAAATGTTATCTCTATTTCTTTTACTAAATTTTCTCTTGTTTCCTCTATAGGATTATTTTCATTTTCCATTTTTTACCTCTTTTTAGTTTTTCTTTATTATATCTTATTGTTTGTCTCTCTACAATAGCTTTTTTCAAAATCTTGAAAATTCATTTTATTACTTCTTTTCACATGATACTTTGCAATAAATGAGAATATTTGTAGCTGAGCGCTACATCTTGTGGCGTTCCTTTGGACCTTTTATTATAATCCCAGTGGAATTGTTTTTGAATTGTCTATCTTTTGACAAAAATAGATAAAAATAAACTTTAGGAATTAGTATATTTCTCCCTAAAGCTTGTTTTTGGTAATTAATCACTCTCTGCTCTCTTGGTTTCTTTTTATTGAATAATAATCTTTATTTTGATTATTTCCTTTTAATTGTTCTTGATGATACTTTTCTGCGATTTTCAAATTTTCTTCTGCTATTTCTTTCTTTTTTTCTTCAGTAAGCTCCCAACTATTAGATTTCGGATTTGAAGAATCTTTAATATTTTTGCTATATACATCTGGCTTTTTTAAGTCCCAAACACCTTCTATTTGATATTCTTCTTCTCTTAATTTTTCGTCATTTGGTGGAACTATTTTGCCTTGTCTTTCTGAATCTGTCCTTTCTGGCAAAAGCATTCTAGTCTTTCTTCTAAATATTTGATTTTTTAATTTTAAAATTTGATTTTTTATCTTTGTTTTTACTGGTACATTAACGGCTTTTTTTACTTGTTCTATTAATGCTTTATTATCATAAGAAACATCAAAATCTTCCTTTTCAATTTGCTCTAAAGTTTCTGGTTTTAGCTTAAATTGTGTTTCTGTTGTAGCATTTAAAATTCCTGCTATTTCTTCTTGTATATTTATACCATATTTTTTTTGAAGCATTTGTGTGGTACGCCATACATCGGAAGATGTTGTTGCTACATTTTGTACATGTAAAATGACTCTTGTTTGATTTTCCTTTCCTTGTTCTCCTTGGAAAGCAGGATTTGTTTTAAATTCTTTAGCTAAATGTTCTAACATAACAATTCTTGCATTTAGTGTATTTCTAGTATTTTTTTCTTGTTTCTGAGTTTCTTCTGGGTTCAAAGTATATTCTGGAATAATGCTAATATTGGACTGATTATGTGCAAGCCCTCTTTTTTGCAATTCTGAAGTAAGAATTTTGGTCATTTTATTAGAGCTATATTTTAACTTTTCAATTACTTTTTCTATATTTTCAGCATTGATATCACTACGCATAATTTGAAGGTTTAATAGGTCTTTTCCGCATGATATAAATAGAATGATAAGCACTTGTTTGAATCTGTTGTAATTCTTCTTTTTTATTATTTTCTCCATGTGTGGCTTTCTCTATTTTATTTAATTCTTCTCCTACTTTTCCTAAAAAATATATGGCATCTCTTTTGTAATGCAGTTGTTTACTTAAGACTTCCGGAATTTTATGTTCAAAAGCCAATTGAATTAATTTCTTTTCTGAACACCCCATTGCTGCTGCTAAAATATTTACTCCAAATGTTAAATTTGAATAACCTGTTGTTTGTGCACGATATTCTTTTAAATGTTCTTTATTTTTTCCAAAAGTTGTTCGATTTGCACTAACTTCTGTTAATGCTTCATTCCAAGCGAAGTTCATCCCTTCTTGTTTTTTGTTATCGTTTAGAAAGTGATACATTTCATGATTTATAACATGCAAAAAATATTCATATGCTTCTGGAGTATTTTCTTTTTTTAAACTTTTTATTACTTTTTTATTTATCACAATTCCTTTATTTTCTGTAGCTATTGCTAGCCCCCACTCTACTTCCTTTGGCATTTTTCCTACTCTTATTTTAGGACAAGATTGTACAAGTTTATCTACATACTCTGGTGATAAATTGTATTCTTTTATTGCACGTGATATTAATTCTTGAAATATAGGAGCATATTGCCCATATTTTTCTTCTGTTATAAGTGCTTTTGCTCTTTCGTTTATCATCTTTTTTCATCCTTTTTTTATAGTACTAATATGTCTTTATTATCTTGTTTAACTTATTTTAACCTATTTAATTAAAAAATGCAATATTTAATTTCTTATACTATATGTATAAGTCACCATATTTCCTTCTGTTCCTGTTAATATCATTCCTGGCATTCCAATATAGACATCTTGATTCCCATCTAAGCGATAGCATTTTAAAATAGAATACTTTGGATAAAAATATATAACACTTCCTCCATCACTATATTCTGCTGGTGTTTCTATTTTTCCAGCTTGTTCATCTAAAATGCATTGATGTAAAATATTTTCCATTTTAATTTTATCTTGATGAATAGCATCTGCTAAATCTAAAATCTCCTCTCCTAATTTTATTTTTACATCTCCTCCAAATGTATATACATCATATTTCACTTTGTCTCCTTTTTCGATTATCTTTTTTATCCCTAAATCTTTTCTTTGTAAGTATTCTAGTTCAAAAGGTATGTTATTTTCCACTTTGAAAGGGTAAGAACAAATATAAATTCTACTATCAAATTCTTCTTTTTTATTTTCTAAATATACTCTTTTCGTAGTTTTATACTCTTCTTGTATGATTTGGTATTCTTGGCTCGAATATGTTTTTTCTGTTATTTTTCTATCTTCTGTACTAGCAAACTTATCTCTTGTGCTATCTGTTTTAAGTTGTATCATACCTTCTTTCGTCAATTCTACATCTGTTAAGATTTCATCTCCTTCTGCTGTAAATTCAATGATTCTCATTTTATCCGGAATATTTTGGTTGATATTTTGAATCCCTTCTTCTAATTTTTCTACATTATATACTTCGTTACCAATCACAATACAACCATCTTGCACTGCTGTTTCTACTTCATAATTTTCTGGTAATTCTTCTAAATCTACATACTCTTGTGCTGGTGGCTCTTGATTTTGTGTTTCTTCCTTTTCTACTTCATTATTCTCCCATTTTGCTTTTTGCTGTTCTTCCGTAATATGATATACTGTAAAAAATAACATAATAGATAATATCACAATAATGATTATACTGATGATAGATGTTTTATTTTTCATTTTCATCATCTCCTATTCTTCTATTTCCATGATTTCTGTACTATTTACTTTTAATGCTAAATATGGTTTTTGTTTATCTTTTTCTTTTAAAAACAAGATAAAGTCATTATCAAAGTCAAATTGCCTTTCTTCTGCCATATTGATTTCAGTTGATTTTCTTACATCTTGTATAATTCCTTCACTTATTACTCTTCCACCTGTTTCATCTAGAGAAAATTTTATAGTTTGCAAAGCTGTTACAATATATCCTCCTTCTTTTCTTTTTATCTGTTTTCCACATAATTCTTCATAATTAACAGCGGTATCAACTTTCATATATGGTATTTTTAGTTCTTCTTCTTTTTGCATTTTTCTTTTTCCTTCATATTTTTGGGTTTCTTCTTCTATTCTTTTTTGATATTCAGAAAATGTGTTATTCTCTTTTGTTTTGTATAAAATAATTTCTTCATTTTCTACCGTATTTAATTGAATGGCAAATTCTTCTTTAGATTGATAGAATAATATTTCTACATTTTCTCGTGCTTTTGTAGCACTATTTTTATTTATCCCAAAATATTTTACTTTTTGTTCTGATTGTTTGAAAGTTTCACTTTGTAATTGCTCAAAAGGGTGTACAAAATGAAAGTTTTTTACTAACATAGTATAAATGGTGTAACCTGGAGTTAAGTTAAAATTCATTTTTTCTAAAGTTTTCGTATTATCTATTTTAAATTTTTCATATACTTCTTTTTGGATTTTTTCTTTTAATTCTGGTTTTGTCTCTTCCAATATTAAGTAGTAATCTTTTTGTGATATGTCGTTTTTGGTAAAACTCCTTTGATTTAATTCTTCTACTAATGGTGTATTTCCTTCTTCGAATTCAACTTTTCCATTATCTGTTAGTTGTTCTGCTAATTCATTCCATGCCAGCTGAAAGGTTCCTACCCAAATTTGATTAGTATCTACTGATTGTATGTTACTTGTATAACTTGGTATTATTTTAGCTTGGTAGGTCTGGTAGATTTTATATCCTGCATATACAGCTCCTGATAATATTATGGTAATACTTAAAATCCATATTAATAGCTTTATTACTTTATTGTTTTTTATTTCTACTACTTTTTCGTGAATTAGTAAATTTCTTAATTTCTTTTTGGCGTTAAAGGCAAGATTTTTTATTTGTTTTTCTGTTTTTTCCATGATATGTGCAGTTTCTTTATAAGATAACCCTTCGATTTGTGTAAAATAGATTACTAATTGATATTCTGTTTTCATTTTTTGTATTACTTTTCTGATTTTTGCTTGTCTTTCTTTTGTTAATATGACATCTTCTAACCATTCTTCTTCTGGTATGTTTTCTTCATATTCTTCATAGTTTTGCATTTGATTTTCTTGTTTTTGCTTTTTTAAATAATTGATAGTTCTATGTTTTGCAATGGTATATAGATATGTTTTAAAACTATATTGTGGATTATATGTTTCTTTGTGTTCTAAAAGATATATTACTACTTCTTGAAAGATGTCTTGTGCTGTTTCTCTACTCTTTACATATCTCGTAATAAAAAAGATAAGATTGTTTTGGTATTTTTTCATTAATTCTTCTAATGCTTTGTTATCTCCTTGCAGGAATTTTGTATATTGTGTTTTATCTTCTTCCATTTATTATTTCTCCCTTCTCTTTGGTGTCATTCCTCATTTTATTTTTCTTATATCAATAATACAATGAAAAAAGAAAAAAGTCTAAGAAATTTTATTTTTTCTTAAACTTTTTATTTTTTATTATTCTTCTACTTTTTCAAATAAATCTTTTCCTACTCCGCATAAAGGACATGTCCAATCTTCTGGTAATTCTTCAAATTTTGTTCCTTCTGCTTCTTCATCGTAAATATATCCACATACTGTACATCTATATTTCACTTTTACTCACCTCCCATTTTATCTACTAATTCTTCCATTTCTTTTATGTTCTGTTCTTTTAAAGTTGATTGAATCGTAATTATTGGCTCTATTATATCAATGTCTTTCATTTCTTGCAAGATATTTTTCATTACTTTTCCTGCTGATGGCGCCCAAGATCCATTCTCTATAATGGCTACTTTACGTTTTTGATAATTTCTTTCTTTTAGATAATTTAAGAAATGTTCCATTGGTGGAAATAATCCTGCATTATAGCTAGAAGAAGCTACTATTAATTTACTATAACGAAAAGCATCTTCTCCCGCTTCTGCCATATCATCTGTTACTAAATTTGTTAAAACTACTTTTTTATTTCCTTTTTCTTCTAACATATTGGCTAACTTTTTAGTCGCTTCTAAAGTATTACCATAAATAGAACTACATGCAATTAATATTCCTTCTTCTTCTGGTTCATAACTACTCCATACATCATATTTACTTATATAATAGGATAGATTTTCTTTTAAGATTGGTCCATGTAAAGGACAAATCATTTGGATATCTAGATTGGTTGCTTTTTTTAATAGAGCTTGTACTTGCACTCCATATTTTCCGACAATACCAAAATAGTATCTTCTGGCTTCACAAGTCCAATCTTCTTCTGTATCTAATGTTCCAAATTTTCCAAATCCATCTGCTGAAAATAATATTTTTTCTGATTGTTCATAAGTTACCATGACTTCTGGCCAATGTACCATTGGTGCCATAAAAAATTGTAAGGTATGTTTTCCTATGTTTAAAGTATCACCTTCTTTGACAACCACTTTTCTTTGCTCTAGGTTTTCAATGGTAAAGAATTTTGGTAACATGTTAAATGTAATTGCATTTCCTACTATTTTCATCTCTGGATATCTTTTTGCAAGTACTCCTATGTTATAGGCATGGTCTGGTTCTAAATGCGAAATTACTAAGTAATCTACTGTTTCTCCATTTAGTTGTTCTTCTAGATTGTTTAACCATTGTTCTGATACATTTTTGTCTATGGTATCCATTACTACATTTTTTTCGTCTTTTATTAGGTAAGAATTATAGCTCATTCCATTTGGCACATGATATTGTCCTTCAAATAATCTGATTTCTTTGTCGTCTGCTCCTATATATTTAATTTGATTGGTTATTTCTACTTTTGGCATTTTTCTTTTCATCCTTTCTCTTTGATTATTTTGGTTTATTATACCCTATATTTTTAATTTTATCAAACATTTTCCATCGTTTTTGTTACATATTCTTAGAACTTTTATTGTGGTTCAGCCATAGGTACAATTATATTTTTTGGGCACTACTTTGTAAGCGACCAAACGAGCAAACGCGAGTGCGATTGGAGCAACTTTCCTATTTTTTTATTTTATGAAAGTTGCGACACACAAAGTAGTGCCCAAAAAATATAATTGTACCTATGGCTGTATTATAAGTAGTTTTTTTAACTTCTAGAGTACATTCAAAAAAGTTAGCATGTTTTTCTTTTCATGCTAACCTCTTTTCTTAAATATTATCATTTCTAATAGTTTCGATAATATTTTGTTTATTAATTTTATTTAAAGAATATTTCATCGTTATAAATACAATGATGAAAACAAATAATACTGCTATTCCAATAGAAGCCCATGGTATTTGATAGGTTATTTCCATGGAAGTTCCAAAACCTTTATATAATGCATAAGATAATAATAGTCCAATTGGTAGTCCAATAATTAATGATTTTAATCCATAGAAAATACTTTCTAATCGAATCATATTATTAAATTCTTTTGCTGTCATTCCCACAGATTTTAGCATTGCAAATTCTTTACTTCTTAATAACATATTGGTTGTAATAGTATTAAAGATATTGGTTACTCCTATTAGTGTAATTACTGCTATAAATCCATAAACAAAGATATAGATGACAGTTCTTATGGCTCTTGTTTCTTTTAGACTTTCATTATAATTGGTATACCCTATTTTTTCCATCGTATCTAATTCTTTAGAAAATTCATCTGGATTTTCAGCTTGTATATACATGTTACTTATTCTATAGTTTGGCATATGGTTTTGTAAAAATTCCTCTGTCACAATCAAACAATGTGTTCCTCTTCCAATTCCTATGGTTTGTTCCTCTCCTAATCTTTTTAATATTTTTATTTCCATTTGTTTTTTATTTTCTATCGGGGTTTCTTCTTCTCTTTCCTCTAAATTTTCTTGATAACATTTTATAGTTTCTCCTTCTTTTATCGTAAATTGATTGGATGTTGTATATTTGTTATCTTTATAATAAGATACATTATCTGCTAAAATGGCTCCTGTTCTTGCTTCTTCTTTTGAAATTCCTAATTTTTGTACTAACTCATCATAATATTTATCTTCTATTGCAATCATAGGAATGGTTCTATCTGATTGACTTTCTCCATAATATTCTGCAAGTTCTTTGTTGTCATATTCTTTTCCAATGGTGATATATGCCATTTTTTGGATGGAATATTGTTCAATTCCCTCTATTTTGCTAATTTCATTATATTGTTGTAAGATTTTTTCATTTTCCTCTTCCTCTGACCTAACAACAATATTGTATCCTATATTTTCGTAATAATAGATATCTGTAAATCCAAAAGCATATTGTATAATAGAAGTTAATGCTAAGAAAATGGCGATACTTACCACAATAGAGATGACAGTTGTTCTATATTGTTTCTTACTTCTTTTTAAATTTTTGTAACTGATTAATCCTCCTATTTTGAATAATTTCTTTACCCATTTTGGAGCTTGTATTTTTTTGCGATTTATTTTTATTTCTGTATTAGATCTAATAGCTTCTATCGGAGAAATTTTAGCTGCTTTTCTTGCTGGTATAATAGAAGATAAGTAAATGGTAACAATGGATAAGATTGTTCCTATTAAAATTGCCATCCAAGGGAAGTAAAATGTAAATTCCATATTAGCATATTCTCCAATTAGATTTTGTACTAATAATACTAATATAAATACGGCAAGTAAACTTCCTAAAATTCCTAGTGGAATCGCTATGGCTCCTAAATAAAATGCTTCTTGTAATACATTTCTTTTTATTTGTTTACTGGTTGCTCCAATACTTGCTAGCATTCCATATTGGCGATATTTTTCAGTTATCATGATTCTAAAACTATTTCTTATTACAAATACAGAGGAAAAAATGATGATACCTACTACAATTCCTACAACAACATATAATGTGGTTGCTATGTTAGCACTTTTGGATACACCAGACCATCTTAATACATCTCCATTTGTGATATATTCATAACTATTTTCTTCTCCGTTTTGTTTACTGATTTCTTCTGTTATTTCATAAGTTTTTGTAACATCTTTGTATTTGACTGAAATATCTGCATTTCCTACTATTTTATCTTCTGGTAAATAAGTGATACATACTAAAAATGGTGCATAATATGGTTCTAGTTCGCTAGATGGTCTTTTCATTATTCCTACAATTTTGTATTCTTTTTCCTCTCCTGTTGGTACGAATTTTTCTAATACTTGTTCATCATCTTCTGTTGTTTCTAATGGATTCGTTACACCTAATTTTTCTCCTGTGCTAGAATATCTTTCTCCTATTTTTAGATGCATCATATCTCCTATTTGATATTCTTGATTACTATAGTCTGCTGCTCTATCTTGTATTAAGATTTCATTTTCATTTTCTGGTAATCTTCCTTCTACTAGTTGTACTCCGTTATTTGTTAAGGCTTTTTCATCATATTGTTTGATTAACCAATATCGATTATAGCTGTCTGGCAGTTCTTTTTCTATTTCTGCATATCCTAAATCTTGTGTGATGAAATAAGAATCTATTTGTCTATTTTCTGTGATATATTTTTGTTCTTCTTTTGGTATATGATAAAAAGTAGCATGATAATCTCCACTGGATTTGATAGCATCTTGTAATAACGATTTTTGAAAACTGGTTCCTAATCCAAAGGTAGCACAAATTAGTGCAGTAGATAACATGATTCCTATGATGGTAGTAATGGTTCTTTTTCTGTTTAATTTTAAATTGCGAATTGTCAACTTCTTTAATACACTCATTTTTTAACCATTCCTTTCATCTTTTATTATTTTTCCATCTTCTATGGTAATGATTCTATCTGCTTCTAGTGCTATTTTTTCATCATGTGTAATGACAATTACAGTTTGATTATATTTTTTATTGGAAAGTTTTAATAGAGAAATGATTTCTTCTGATGCTTTACTATCTAAGTTTCCAGTTGGTTCATCTGCTAACATAATAGCTGGTGAATTAATGATAGCTCTTCCGATAGATACTCTTTGTTGTTGTCCACCAGATAATTCATTTGGTAAATGTTTTTTTCTTTTCTCTAAACCTAATGTTTTTAATAAATCTTGTAGTTTTTCTGCATTTACTTTTTGTTCATCTAAATCACATGGCAATGTGATGTTTTCTTCCACATTTAAGATAGGGATTAAGTTGTAAAATTGATAGATAAGACCTATTTGTCTTCTTCTAAAAATAGCTAAATTGTCATTACTTAATTGATAGATGTCTTTTCCGTCAATATATACTTTGCCACTGGTTGGTCTATCTACTCCTCCTATTAAATGTAATAGTGTAGATTTCCCACTTCCTGAACTTCCGATAATTGCAACAAATTCTCCTTTTTCTACTTGAAAAGAAACATTGTCTACTGCTCTTACCTCATTTTCGCCTTTTCCATAAACTTTGTTTAAGTTTTCTACTCTTAAAATTTCCATCTTTTCCATCCTTTCTTGGTCACCTATTTTGAGTTGGCATGGTAGCATATTTGGATACCAACTTTTTATTCTAGGTTAAAACACCAATTTTTATGGTTATAGTATAATAAATGAAAGTGACTATCAAGTGACTTTTTTCTTTAAATTTCAAAAGTTGTATTACAGTGTACAATTCACAATTATCTTATATGATATTAGAAAGACCTGATATATAGATATTTGAAAATCAAGACCCGGATTATTATGCCCCAGCTACGTTTTAATTAAAAACATCTATATATAAGGTACTATCTATTATTTTTTTACACCTTGTGTGTCGCAACCTACAAAAATAAAATTTCATAGTAGGTTGCTCCAATCGCGTTCGCTTTGCTTGACTTGAGTGCTTACGCGGTGTCTCAAAATAATAGATAGTACCTTTTTATCTTCATATTATTTCATATATTTTATTTCAAAAACAGTACCTTCTCCTCTTTTAGAATGACAAGAGATGTAACCATTTTGTTTTTCTATAATTGTCTTAGCTAAAGCTAATCCTATTCCAATACTATTTTCTGAAGCTTGTTTTCCTTTGTAAAATCTTTCAAAAATATGTCTAAGGTCTTCCTTTTCAATACCAGGGCCTTCATCTTTTATCAAAATTTTTGTAAATAATGTTTTTTCTTCTAATGTAATCCATATTTTTTAATTTTCAGGTGAATGTTCAATTGCATTTTTAACAATATTTGTAATAGCTTCTAGTTGCCACTTATAATCTGCTATTATAGTAGCATTTTTATCTCCCTGTAAAATAATTTCTTGATTTTTTATTTCTATTGGAATGGCTAAATTTTGAATGACATTTTGTATTAATTTTTCTAAACTTATTTTTTCTTGATGAAATTCTTCTACATTGGCATCTAGTCTTGATAGTTTTAGTAGAGCTAGAATCAACCAATTCATCCATTCTATTTGCCTTCGAATTTCGTGTGTAAATTGTTTTTTCGTTTCTTCCTTCATTCCGAGGATTTTCTATCATATTATCTAACATAATAGAAATGGAAGTTAAAGGTGTTTTTAGTTGGTGAGATATGTCTGATATAGATTTCGATAATTGTTTTCTTTGTTTTTGTTCTGTATCTGCCTGTTCTTTTAATAGTATGGTTATTTTATATAACTCATTTCTAAGATGTGTTAATTCATCTTCTGTATTGTTTTCTATTTCTAATGCATAATTTTTTTGCATGATTTGTTCTATATATTGGATTAATTTTTCTATTTTTGTATTTCTTCTTTGAAAAAAATACAAAATAACAATATTACATAAAAGGATAATGCTAATTCCCACTATACTAATTTGAACGGCTTGCCATTGTTTTTGCTCTTCTAATTTTAAAATACTGTTTTCTTGTGCGATATCAATTCCATATTGTTTTAGTATTTTTTTCCCCTCTTCTTGATTTTCTGTATTATTTAAAATCTTAATGATTTCTTCTTCTTTTATTTCTGGATATTCTTTCTTTATTTCTCCTATGATATTTCCAATGATTTCGTTCATAATTTCTGCATCTTGTTGTTTCTGAAATGAAAAAATAAGATGAAAAAGAAGGAGTCCTATTATTTGAATACCTATCAGTGTTACCAATAGATTTCTGTTTTCTTTACTTTTTAATCCTTTCATTTTAATCTCCTATTCTATATCCAATTCCTCTTACTGTTTGGATAATATTTCCTTGTTTGTCTCCTATTTTTTCTCTTATTCTTTTAATATATACGGTAAGTGTATTGTCATTTACAAAGTTTCCTGCAATATCCCATATTTTATCTAATAATTGGTCTCTTGTAATTAATTTGTTTTGGTTTGTAAATAACATTAATAATATCTTATATTCTAAACTAGTAAAGATAATTTCTTGATTATTTTGATATACTTTTGCTTTTTTGGTATCTATTACAATATCTTGATATACAATTCTACTATTTGCCATATTTTTGTCATATCTTCGTAATACACTATTAATTCTTGAAATTAATTCTCTAATACGAAATGGTTTAATAATATAGTCATCTGCTCCTATATCTAATCCTAATACCACATTTGTCTCTTCATCTCTTGCTGTTAAAAATATGACTGGTACATCTTGTTTGCTCTTTATTTCTTTACAAATCTCAAATCCATTTCCATCTGGTAAAGAAATGTCTAGTAAATATAAGTCAAATGTGTTTTCTAATTTCTTTTGCGTTTCTTTTACACTTTTGGCTACATCTACTTCAAATCCTTCTTGTTCTAAAGAATATTTTAATCCTAAAATAATGGTTTCATTATCTTCTACTAATAATATTTTTCTCATATTCTCACCACTTTTATGATATCTTATTTTTGCTGTTTTGAAATGACTATTTTGTCACTTATTCTTAATTTCTTATTTAGTTTTTGATAAATATTTTCTTCTATCCATTTTTCATTTACTTTTTTAGAAATTTCTTCTATAGGAATCCATCTTACATTGCTATTTTCATCTTCTTTTATCTGTAATTTCTCGTTTTCGTCTACTTCTAACAAATAAGTTAGATTTAAATGTACATGGGAAGAAACATATTTTCCTTTTTTTACATGTCCATTCACACAAATTACTTCTAAAGAGAAAATATTATCATCTAATATCTTTACATTTTGCACTCCTGTTTCTTCTTTTAATTCTCTAATAGCTGTTTGTAACAAATCTGATTCACCATCTGCATGTCCCCCTGTCCATGCCCAAGATTGATAGATATTATGATATATCATTAATACTTTTGTTTTTTCTTTATTTAAAACCCATGATGAAGCTGTAAAATGGGCAAATTCATTTTCTCTTGTTAAAATGTTGTCAAATTGTTCTAGATATTGCAACATTATTTTTTTATCATTTTTTTCTTGTTCATTATATGGTATATATTTTTCTATTTTTTCTTTTAAATCTTTTAAACTCATTTCTATTCTTCTTTCTTATCCTATATTCATAACTATTTATCTTTTATTATCTAGATGTTGTTATATTACTATTTTGCCAAAAACATATCTAGGGCGTAACAATTCGGGTCTTTGGCTATAAATATTAATATAACAACATCTAGAACTATTTGTTTTTAGTATTATAATTTGTAACAAAATACTTTATTCCATTATTTTTTTTATTTCCTCATCTTGTTTTCGTTCTGGAGTGATAAAATAATAGGATTGTTTGTTTTGTTGTACTGCAATTTGTGCTAATTCTTTATCATTTCTTAATCTGAAACTTGCATATTTGATAATAATTCCTTTGTTTTCTACAGCTGCTTTTACTACTTCTTTATCATCTCTTAATTCTTCTGATGCATAATATAAAGTTTGTCCATCTTTTTGGCAACTTTTTAGCATTACTTCTTTATCTGCTTTTAATTTTTCAGATGCATAACATACTGTCCATGGTGCTGTTTCAACAGCTAGTAGTACTAGTTTTTTGTTTCCTTTTATCCTATCACTTGCAAATTCTAATGCTTCTCCATCTTGTAGTAAGGCTTGTTCTACTACCTCTTCATCATCTTGTAATCTACTAGAAGCTAATTCTAAATTTTTTCCTCTTTCTTTTACTGCTTTTAACATAAATTCTTTATCATCTTTATTTATTTTTATTTCTTCTTCCATTTCTATCTTTCTTCGTTAATCAATAACTTTCTCCTTTTCTTTATTTTCACGTTTTTTATTTTATTATACTTCCTGAAAAATGTCAATCTTTTTACAAACAAATATTTGACTTTTTATTTTTTTGTGTTATAATAATTGTACATTTGTTTGGTATGTGGAGGTTCTAAAAATGGATATTTTTGAAAAATTACAAATATTAGCTGATTCTGCAAAATATGATGCCTCTTGCAGTTCTAGTGGTAGCAATCGAAAAAACACCAAAACTGGTATTGGGAATGGTCATGTCTCTGGTATATGTCATAGTTGGGGTGCAGATGGCAGATGTATTTCTTTACTGAAAATTTTGCTTTCTAATGCTTGTATTTATGATTGCAAATATTGTATTAACCGTTGTACTAATTCTGTACATAGAGCTACTTTTACTCCTCGTGAAATAGCAGATTTAACGATTCATTTTTATCAGAGAAATTATATTGAAGGACTTTTTTTGAGTTCTGCTGTTGTAAAATCTCCTGATTATACCATGGAATTATTGATACAGACTATTTCTATTTTGAGAAATGAATATGAATTTAATGGTTATATTCATTGTAAAACAATTCCTGGATGTAGTAAAGAATTAATAGATAAATTGGGCAACCTAGTGGATAGGCTTAGTATTAATATAGAATTGCCTTCTTCTGATAGTTTAAAATTGCTAGCTCCTCAAAAGAAAAAATCTGGAATTCTAGAACCTATGACTTATGTTTCTAGACATATAAAAGAAAATAAATTAGAAAAAAGTACAAAAAAACCTTTTTTTGTTCCAGCTGGGCAAACGACACAATTAATTATTGGAGCTACACCAGAAAGTGATTTAAAAGTTTTAAAACTTTCTGAAAGTTTATATCAAAAATTAAGTTTGAAAAGAGTTTATTATTCTGCTTATATTAGTGTGAATCAAGATAAAAATTTGCCTACCCTAGATAAACCTCCTTTATTGAGAGAAAATAGACTTTATCAAGCTGATTGGTTACTTCGTTTTTATGGATTTAAAGCAGATGAATTATTAGATGATTCTCATCCTAATTTTCATTCTGTTTTAGACCCTAAATGTGATTGGGCAATTAGGCATATAGATAAATTCCCTATTGAAATTAATACTGCTGATTATTTTACTTTATTAAAAATACCTGGCATTGGAATTATTTCTGCCAAAAAAATCATTCGTGCCAGACGTGCTTTTTTGCTGGATTTTGACGCTTTAAAAAAATTGGGAGTAGTTTTAAAAAGAGCTAGCTATTTTATTACTTGTAAAGGGAAATATTATTATCCCATTAGTTCTTTTCGACCTAATTTTATTGAAACAAATTTAATTTATCAAGAAAGAGTAACTTTTCCTAAATCATCTTTTGAACAGCTTTCTCTTTTTTCTTCTTTTTCAAAACCTGATGAAAAGTTACCTGTTTTTCAATCATTACAACCTACTAAGGAGGATAAGATAAAATGTCTAACTGGAAACTTATAAATAGAACTTTTTTGTATGATGGAAGTTTGGATGGTTTTTTAACTATTGTTTTTAATTGTTATTCTTCTAAAATGCTTCCACAAAAAATTTATGTTGAAAAAGATTATATATCTAATTTTTTAGATAAAATCGTAGTAATAAAGACTGATTTCGAAAAATCAAAACGTGTTTTTCAAGGTATTGAAAAAATAATTGGATATGATGCTTTTTATTATTTTTATTATGCTTTTCTTTCTAACGAAAAAGAAAAAGAAATGTATCTTTTAAAATATTTATGTGATGGATTTGATTCAGGTCCAAAAATCAACGATAGAATTGCCATCTCTTATGTTTTTAAAGTATTTAGTATGCAAAAAAGGACTTTGAGTGAATGTCATCGTCTTAAAGGATTGTTACGTTTTCAAGAAGTTGGTGACAATTTATTTTATGCTTCTGTTCATCCAGATAATGCTATCTTAGAACCTCTTGGACAACATTTTATGAGACGCTTTTCTAGGCAAAATTTTATCATTCACGATAAAATAAGAGACCTTTGTTTCCTCTATTCTAATCAAAATTATCGTATTGTAGATAGCACTAATATGACGGTTCCTACAATTTCAGCAGAAGAACAAAAATATCAAGAATTATGGAAGTTATTTTTTCATACGATTTCTATTCCGGAGCGTAAAAACCCTAGGTGTCAAATGCAATTTATGCCTAGAAAATACTGGAAAGACTTGGTGGAAGAACCTTAACAACAAGTCTTTTTCTTATTATTTTTTTAGTTTTTCTTTTATTTTTTGTAATTTCTTTTTACTGATTCCTACATATTTTTGAATTTTTTCATCTGGTTCTTTATCTTCTAACATCTTTTTTATAAATTTCTCTTCTGCTTCAGCAATCCCCTGTTCTATTCCCTGTTCTATTCCCTGTTCTATCCCCTGTTCTATTCCCTGTTCTATTCCTTGTTTCATTCCTTGTTCTATTCCTTGTTTTATTCCTTGTTCTATTCCTTGTTCTATTCCTTGTTTTATTCCTTGTTCTGTCCCATTTTTGGTTGCTACATCATTTATTTCTTCGAAAAGTTTACTTAATAGACCTAGTCCTCTTAAAGGTTCACCATATTCATCTTTGAGTTTCTTTTTTGATAATCTTTCAATTATCTTATCTACCTCTTCTTCTGCCATTTTTTGTGGTAATGTATAAGATACAATTCCCATAAATTTATCCATCTCCTCTCTTTGTTTTATTGTTTCACTTATTTTAATCACATTTTGTTTTAATTCTTTTATGTTATCCACATTTTCTAATAAAGCTATTTTACTAATTAAATCATTTTTGTTTAACATTATTTGGTTTTGTGTTTCAATTAAATTATATTGTGTTATTGTTTGAATGCCTTGAAATCCCTCCCATTTTTCTTGTAATTCTGATAGATTAGTTGCTACATTCCATTTCTTTTTTCCTGTATATAAAACAACTGGAATTACAATTGGAATTTTATATTCTTTTTTTCCAATCAAATTTTCCCTTGTTTCTGCCCTTATCAATTCAACTCCATACATCCATATTCGATAAGGCATTTTTCTATCTATTCTAGATTGATGTTCTATTAAAAAGTATATATTTCTATCTTTCATCTTATATATAATGTCTGCTTGTCTATTTCTAAAATGACTTGTAATGAAACTAGTATTACTTTTTTCTAAGTTTTCAGATTCTAATTTAGGATTTGGTTTTAGATAATTATTTAAAAATTTCGTAACTTGATTAACATCTCCTAATAAATGTCTATATATTTTATCATATGGATGATGATAACTATATATTTCATCTTTGTCGTTTAATATCCTTATTTTTTCACTAGTATATTCCCTGTCGTTCTCGAATGCATTAGGCGATAGTGTATAATATATCATTGCATACCTTCTTTCTTTATTATAATATTGTTTGATTTATTTGTCAATATTTATCTTTAAGTAAATTTCTTTTTTGTGGTTTTTTCTGTTACCAACTTGGGGATTTTATTTTTTAGAAATAAATTTTTGAAATTTTGATAAAAAATCTTTAGATAAAAGTGTTTATACTATACTATAATTTCCATTATTTGTCAATATAAAAAACGACAAAATTTTTATTTGTCGTTTTCTTGGTTTATGAATTTATTATCTTTAGCTAAATATATTAAAATTTATATCGTTTTATTTTTAAAATTAACTATCGTTGCTCCTACGCCTGCTTTTATTTTTACTGTTTTTTCTCCATTTCCAATTGTTTGATTATCTTTTACCTTTTGGTTATCTACTAAAAAATTACCTAGTCCTGCTTTTGCTTTTACTTGATATTCTTCTTTGTTCCCTACTATATTAAATTCTAATTTTCCTACCCCTGAGTCTATATCTGCTTTTTGCAAAATTTCTCCTGTGAAAGTCATATCTCCTATTCCTGCTTCTAAATCTAATTCATCAACTGTCATTTCTTCTATTTTTGTTTTCCCGGCTCCACCTTTTATATTAGCTTTTTTTGCCATAATACTTCTAAACTCACATTGTCCAACTCCCGCTTCTATTTCTATTTTCTCACATTTTAAATTTTCTATTTTGGTATTGTTTACTCCTGTTTTTATTTCAACGGTTTCTAATTTTGTATTCTCCGGTATAGAAATTACTATTTCTGGTACTGTATCTAAATTTTGGAACCATGTTGTATTCATTTTTTTGTCTTTTATTTGTAATGTATTATTTTCCATTTCACATTCCATCTTTTCTGATACATGAGAGGCTTCTACCTTTAATTTATCACCTTTTTGAATGGTTAATCTGCATAAAGCAATATCTATTTTTAAATTTTCTACATTTTCATATTCTTGTGTTATATTTTGAATTTCTATTTCTTGTGTTGTATTACTTTGCCATTGTTCTATTCCTATTGTAATTCCAAATATGGTTGTAAAAACTAGAATAATACCACTAATAATGATAAAAGACAAATAGGTTCCAAAGGCAATTGCTCCATATTTTATTATTTTTTGTAGTGTTGTCATTTAATATCAACACCTCCAAACATGCAGAAACTATTGATATAGATAGTTGGCAGACTTTCATTGTATTGTGTTTTTACTTTATTGCTGACACCTCCAAAAATAGGAGTTGATTTTACTTTGATATTGACATTAGTTGGAATAATAATTTCTATTCCTCCAAAAATAGCATTTGCATTAATTACTTGGTCTTTACTAATAGTTGCATTTTTTAAATCTAATTCTACACTTCCAAAAATGGCATCTAAATTTGCCCCTTTAAATTCTTGCCCATTATAATCTGCGTTTTGTCCTCCAAAAGTAGCACAATATTCCTCACCTTCTGTTTTTTCATTATTCAATTTTTTTATTTTTTTACTTACGTTTTTGTTAATAGTATCTTTAAAAATAATGCTAAGTCCTATCATAACCAAAATGAACGGAAAAATTAGCTTTCCTACCATTGTGAAAGATAGGATATTTTGTGTACATAATAGCAAAACAATTCCTATCACTAACCAAATGATGCTCCATATTTTACTTTCATTTTTGAATAACCCAATTAAGCTTGGAATAATGATGATAAGTGTCCACCACCCTCTAAAAAATATGTTAATATCTGTTATTCCTAATGCATTTAAGCCAAAAATGATTCCTATTACAACTAATATTAATCCCCATAAAATATTTCCAAATTTTTTCATTTTTCCCTTGTATGGCTTTGCCATAACTCTCCTTTCTTTTTTTCCTATTTTTTTAAAAAACAATTTTATCTATTATTTCAAAGGTAGCATCTTCTTCTGTTAAAACAATGTCAAAATGATTTTGATACACTTCTAAATTTTCCTCTATTTTTTTATTTAATATTCCTATTTTTAAAGCTTTATTCCATTTATTTTTTTCTATCATTTGCTCATCTTCTACTAAGTCACCTATTAAGATAGCATATTCTTTATCTTGTAGTTTTTGTAGCATTTGTTTTGGCAAATGACCTTCCATTGTTTTATTTAAGGTATGTATCATATTTGCTTGATTAAATTTTTTCATCTTTCCCTCTGTATTGAATTCTATAAAATTGCTGATGATATACATATTTTCAAAATAACAATTATTTTCTTTTAGAAATTGTTCTATGACATTTCCTATCCCAGCTGATAAAATAATAACAGGAATATTATTTTGAAAACATTTTTGTAAAAATTCTTTGGCTCCTTTTCTAAATAGCAATTTACTTTGTTTAATAGATTTTATTAGATTTTCTTTTGTTAATCCATATTTATAGTATAAGTTCATGCAGTCTCCATACCATTTTTCCATATGCTTTTCTTTTTCTGATTTTGAAATGGTATGACTTAATTCTATTGGTTCATATTTTTCACATAATGCATCCATTTCTTCTACTATTTGTGTTCCAACAATATCAGGATTTGCACTTGCCGCCCATGAATCTAAGCTTTCTTTTGCTGTTATTGTTTTATCAAAGTCAATTACTAAATAAGTATTATTTGAGTTTATTTTTAAATTCTCATTTTTGTTATTTGTTATATATTTCATTTTTTCTCCTTTTTTGTTACTAAGTTGAACGGATTTTAAGTTTGTATGCCAAAAAGTTGGCATTTAAAATTTGTAATGAATGCCAACTTTTTTGCTATTCTTCTTCTTGGGTTGTGTTAATTTTTAATAATTTGAAGATTTCTACAATAACAATAGGTGCTAAGATTAATCCTATTAATTCTAAAATATTTTCTGTTGGTAATAATGGTATACTAAATATTGTTCTTAATGCTGGTACTGCTAAAATAATAAACATTAAAGTGGCTGATGCAAGTACTGCCCAAATTAGTTTACTATTATTAAATACTTTTGTTTTAAATAAAGATCTTTTATTATCTCTTACATTAAATACATGTGCTAACTCAGATAATGCTAATGTTACAAATGCCATTGTTTGCCCTACTTCTATTTTAGATTCATCTAATGTTAATCCATCTATTGGCTCTGTTGTTGTAGCTAAACCTATCATAAATGCTCCTAATGTTAATAATCCAATCATGACTCCTTGATAAATAACTCTCCATGTCATTCCTTTGGTGAATACGCCTTTACTTGGTTTGGCTGGTTTTCTGTTCATAATATCTTTGTTGGCTGGGTCAAATGCTAATGCTAGTGCTGGTAATGAGTCTGTTACTAAGTTTATCCATAAGATATGAATTGGTAATAATATTTCTAAATGTGCAATATCTGTTATTCCAAACCATGTTGCAAATAATGGTGTACATAGTGTTGCTAAAAATAATACAATGATTTCTCCTACATTACTTGATAATAAAAATTGGATTACTTTTAAGATATTATCATAGATTCTTCTTCCTTCTTCTACTGCTGATACAATGGTTGCAAAGTTATCATCTGTTAATATAACATCTGCTGCTTCTTTTGCAACATCTGTTCCTACTATTCCCATCGCACATCCTATATCAGATGTTTTTAATGCTGGGCTGTCATTTACTCCATCTCCTGTCATGGCTACTATTTCTCCGTTTTTTTGCCATGCTTTTACAATTCTTACTTTATGTTCTGGAGATACTCTAGCATATACTGAAAATTGTCTTACCTTTTTTTCTAGTTCTTCGTCTGACATTTTTTCTAATTCTAAACCAGTAATTGCTTCTTCTTCTTTTTCTAAAATTCCTAATTTTTTTGCTATGGCTGTTGCTGTGATTTTATGGTCTCCTGTTATCATAACTGTTTTGATTCCTGCTGTCTTACATTTTTCTACTGCCTTTTTAGCTTCTTCTCTTGGTGGGTCTATCATTCCAACCATTCCAATAAAGGTTAGGTCTTTTTCCATTTCTTTCATTTCTTGTTTTGTAGGTTTATGGTCTAACTCTTTATAGGCACAAGCCAATACTCTTAAAGCTTCTTTTGCCATTTCTTCATTTTTTTCTCTAATGGTTTTGCTGTATTCTTCTAAATCCTGTTTCTTGTCATTATTGAAAATATAGCTATTACAACATTTTAGTAATTCATCTACTCCACCTTTCGTATATACGATATATTTTCCGTTTTCTTCGTTTACTGTTGTCATTAATTTTCTATCAGAGTCAAACGGTATTTCATCAATACGTGGTATTCTATCATATAATTTTTGGTCAAAGTCTAGCTTGAATGCCATATCCACTAATGCTGTTTCTGTTGGGTCTCCTGTTAAGGTTCCATCTTTAGATATTTTTGTATCATTACATAACATATTCGCATATACTAGTTTTTTCAAGTCTTCTTTTTGTTCGTATTCTTTCATATCTGTCAAATCTGATATTTGGCTATTAATAAAGATTTTTTCAACTGTCATTTTGTTTTGTGTTAGTGTTCCTGTTTTATCAGAACAAATAACAGTAGCACTACCTAGTGTTTCTACTGCTGGTAGTCTTTTTACAATTGCATTTTTCTTTACCATTTTTTGGACACCGATTGCTAAAACAATAGTAGATACTGCAACTAATCCTTCTGGTATTGCTGCTACCGCTAAACTAACTGCTGTCATAAACATGTGAATAGGTTCTTTTCCTTGGATTAATCCAATAATAAATATAATAACACAAATTGAAATTGCTACAATTCCTAGTGTTTTTCCTAAACTATTTAATTTTTGTTGTAATGGCGTTTCTTGTTTTTCTGTTGCATTTATCATTCCTGCAATTTTACCAACTTCTGTTGTCATTCCAGTTTCTACTACAATTCCTTTTCCTCTTCCATAAGTTACTAAACTAGAAGAAAATAACATGTTTAGTCTATCACCAATTCCTATTTCTGTACCTTCTATTTTTTCTGCATTTTTTTCTACTGGTACAGATTCTCCTGTTAAAGATGCCTCTTGTGATTTTAAATTGACAGCTTCTATGATTCTTAAGTCTGCTGGGATATAATCTCCTGTATCTAATACCACGATATCTCCTGGTACTAGTTCTTTTGCTGGTACAACTGTTATTTCTCCATTTCTTATTACTTTAGATGCATGATCTGTTAGTTTTTGCAAAGCTTCTAATGATTTTTCTGCTTTGGATTCTTGGGTTACTCCAATGATGGCATTGACAATAACTACAATTAAAATAATAATGGTATCTGTTACTCCTTCTCCTTCTGCTATTCCTACCGCTCCAGATACAATTGCTGCAATGATTAATACAATGATTGAAAAATCTTTAAATTGGTCTAAAAATCTTTGTAACAATGTTTTCTTTTTGGCAGCTTTTAGTTCATTTAGTCCATATTTTTCTCTGTTTTTTTCTACTTGCTCTGTGGATAATCCTTTTTCGATGTCAGTTTGTAGTTCTTGCTCTACCTCTTTTACCTCTTTGTTAAACCAATTGGCTTTTTCCAATTTTGACCACTCCTTTTTATTATTTTTAACATTTATAACAAATTTTATAACTAAACTTAATTTTTTACATTTGGAAAATACTATTTTCGAGAATGTAAAAAAAGACTATTAAAGGAACTTTGCTATTTTTCCTTTAAAAGTCTTGCTTACTATTAGAAATAGTTTACTAACCAGATACTTAATATATCGCGACTGTTGATTAGCAATCAAAAAGCTACTCCCTTTTAATATGTTATTTTCATTGGTGACCCGTACGGGAATCGAACCCATGATTCCACCTTGAGAGGGTGGCGTCTTAACCGCTTGACCAACGGGCCTTTTTTGTACCAATTATTTATATCATTTTTGAAAGAATTAGTCAACGGTTTTGAGCTTATTTTTGTTAAATTTATTAATTTTGTAAATTGAAAAAGTAATTTCCATTTATAATATATAATAATGGAATTTAATATTACACTAACTATTATTGTAA